>JBBFMI010000298.1:0-2324 GCA_037478635.1 Candidatus Geothermincolales bacterium
GGAGGCCACCATCTGCAACATCAGGCTTATCGCCGCCGGAAAGACCGCCACGGAGATAAACGTGCTCGAGACCCGCAACTGGTCCGCCAAGCCCGTGCGCTTCATCAACAGCGCGGGGCAGGACCTGCACGAGGTCATCCTCGGGCGCTTCGGATCCCGCTTCATGGTCAACCCCGTGCCCCAGCTCCTTGCCTGGCGCCAGTCCCCCCTTGGGACCTGGACCGAGGACCTCTCGGAGCTGGTGCTCGCCTTCCGGGACTCCCAGGGCGATATCCGGTGCCTGCCCTTCACCGATCGCTACCCGGTTTTCTCCGGGGTCGATCAGCGGCTGGCCCTCACGGGAGTCACCTATGTCTGCCGGGATCAATCACTCCCTTTCACCGCGACCGTCACCCTGAGAGCGCCTTTCTATCCCCAGGATCCCAAGCTCTCCGGCGCGCCCTTCTTCTACTTGGACGTGGAGGTGAACAACCCCTCGGGGAGCTCGATTCCGGCCGAGTTCCTGCTCGTCCGCCCCCACAAGGACGACAACACCGGCGCCGGCGCCCCCGTGCAGCTCGCGGGCGCTGTCACCACGGGGTACAAATTCCAGACAAACTACACCTACAACGACGAGAGCCGGGTGCTCCCACCCCCGGGCACGAGCAACGGCTATTACCCGTTCTGGGAGGGCATCGCCTGGAACGACGCCTCCGGCATCACCCCGCACTACGCCGACATCTCCGATACGGGTTGGATATGGGGCTCGCCGGGAGGATATCCCCTTCCCTACAGCCACCAGGTCTACACCTTTATACCCAAGGGGTACTCGGGACTGGAATGGTCCTTTAACCTGTCGCCCTCGGGAAAGGCGCGCCGCACCTTCGTCCTCGCCGGGCACACCTCTTCCTCCGTGCTCAACGTGCGGGGGGACAACTCCTACCGCTTCCTCTACAATCAACCCTCGGGGCCCAACCTCACCTCGGTGGACGCGGTGGTGGACTACGCGCTGGCGGAGCGGGACTCCATCCTCGAGAAGAGCGACTTCTTCGACACCGTCCTCTCCGAGCAGTACCTCTCCCCCTTCCCGCAAGCCGGAAGGGACCTGGCGGCGGTGGCCCTGCAGAACTTCATCTGCAACGCCTGGTGGTGTTACAACTCCTCGGGGCAGGAGTGGTTCAGCGTGTGGGAGGGCACCCCCTGCATGTTCCATTCCACCATCGACGTGGAGTATAACGACTCCTGGTTCTACCTCTCCTTCTGGCCCGACCTGCTGAAGAAGCTGCTGGAGGCGTGGCCTTTGTTCCAGAAATCCAACGCCCAGGGCAGGTACCTCTCCCATGATATGGGAAGCGTGGCGAGCGTGAACGGCATGGCCTATCCCCACGACATGCCGGTGGAGGAGAACGCCGACTACATCCTCCTCCTCTACTCCCACTGGAAGACCACCGGAGACACCGCCTTCATGCGCGGCCTGTTCCCCAAGGCCAAGGACTACGCCCGCTTCATCTTCAACTGCGACACCGACGGGGACGGACTCCCCGACCTCAACGTCTCCAACACCATCGACCAGGGATCGGTGGCGGTGCAGCACGCCCGCAACCAGACCTACCTGGGGGTGAAGGCCCTGGGGGCCTACCGCGCGGCTTCGGAGATGGCCCTGGCCCAGGCCACGCCCGACGAGGGATTTTCCTCCGATTGCGAGGCAAGGGTGAGGCTCATCAACCTGACCCTGGAGAACAGGCTCTGGCTGGGGGACCACTTCGCGGTCTGCGACGACCCCTCCGTTCCCCAGGCGGAGCGGGAGGCCTACTCCATCTACCCCTCCAACGGCCTGCTCTACCTGCTCGCGGCGGGACTGGACCCCGGGCTCACCCAGGCCAACCTGGAGCGCTTCCGCACCGACCTCGCGAACTCCGCCGCCAGGACCCAGAGGCGCTACGGCCACGTGCACACCAGCTTGAACAACGAGAACCAGTGGGTGTCCCAGAACCTCTGGAGGGATGCCCTGGGCTACTGGCTGGGGGTGGAAGGCTGGCCGCAGGGCCAGGAGGAGCGCCTCGCCCGTTACTGGGACCTGGAGCGCTACTTCGCCACCAAGAAGAACGGCGGCTTCTGGGACGTGTGCGATTACCGCGACCAGTATTACATGGGCACCAGCGAGGCCGCCGGACTGGGGCTCGCCATTCCCCCATCGGCGGACTCGAGCACGAAAGGAGCCGGGCTGGAGGCCGGGGGGGCGCGCGGCGCCTACAGCCTCGATTCCGCTTTCAGCCAGTCCCTGGGCTATTATCCGCGAGGCACAGCCTTCTTCAGCCTCATCAACGCCATGGCCCGCCTGCGCC
>JBBFMI010000299.1:0-2311 GCA_037478635.1 Candidatus Geothermincolales bacterium
GAGGACACCGCGCCGCATATCCCGCCGGGATGCCTTTTGCCGCTTTGACGGGTCCCGTCCCCGGCCGATCGATGCCGGAAAAAGGCCGTGTCCCGAGAGGATATCGGCGTGGCGTCGGGGAAATGGATATTTGGAGCAGGTGATGAAGATGGGGAAGGACGAGGGGTGAACAAGATGGAGATGTTGGTCCCCGATTTCTGGAAGGGGAGGGGCAAGTACTCCCAGACCGCCATCCGGAAGAAGGTGGTCGACGACCGACCGTACGAGCCCAAGGCGCAACAGCAGGAGGAAGAGGGGGACGAGTGAGGGACGTCGAGGCAAGGGAGGAGAAGAGGAAGCGCCTCATAAGGGAAGCGCTGGAGGAACTCGAGGGCCTCGACCTCGAGGGGCAGGCGAGGAAGGGGGCCTTCACCCTATCGAAGACGCCCGATGGGGAGACCAGGCTGGACATCCCCTCCTTCGGGGGGACCATAACGGTGACCCTGCCCTCGGGCCGGATGGACGTGCCCGAGCGGATAGACAGCCTATCCATGCGGGTCCTGGCCCTCAGGTACGTGAAGAAGGCGGACGGGACCCCTCCCACCGGGAAGTGGATCGCGTACCGGGACTTGCCGGGGGGCAGGTTCTACGCCGCCACCCTGGTCCCCACCGTGGAGCAACCCCTCGCCCAGGCCTACGGTAAAAGGCCCCATTCCATGGCCCAGGTGGCCGGCGAGCTGGGAGGGGAGAGGTCCGATTACGGGGACGAGTCCTACGTGTTCAGGCCCTTCCCGCACACGCCCCTGCTGGTGGTCCTTCATTGGGGAGACGAGGAGTTCGAGCCCCAGTGCAGGGTCCTCTTCGACAGCTGTTGTCCCGGTTATCTCAACACCGACGACCTCAAGATACTGGCCACCCAGCTGGCGGCTTACCTGCTTCGGCCGGTGGCGGGCGAGGAGGCGGTGGAGAACCTGCTCTGGATGGTGGAATAGCCGGCCGCTTTCTCCGGTTACTGGTCCCAAATAATCACCCGCTGCCATCCGCTGCCTCTGGATGGTGGAATGGTCGGCCGCCTTTTCGGTGACCCCTCCTCCGGGGATTGGGCCGTGACCCGCGCTGCCCGGTCCGGGGTAAGGTCCCGTTGAAGGGCAGGATCTTGCCCCCCGACCTCCCGCCAAGATGCCTCGTGCTATAATGTCATCGCTCTCCGAGCCATGTGGCCTAAGGCCGCGGGGCTATGGCGCATGGCCGATAGGGTACAGGGGGAAACGCCTGTGCCTCCCGTGCTTGGAAAGGAGAGGCGATAAATGAAAGGGAAAAGGCCGTCCTCTCCGGACGGTTTTGTTGATGGTGAGCTTGACCGGGTCGGGGAGGTCGACCCGGGGGAAAACCCTTCCGATGGAGAACCCGAAAGGGTACGACGTTTCGTCGTCACCATCTCCGGTTCCCGCAAGGACTCTGGCAAGAGCACCCTGGCGGTATCCCTGGTGAAGGGCCTCGTGCCCTGTGCCGCCGCCAAGGTCGCGGTGCACGGGGAGGAGCCTCCTGGAGAGCGGTTCCTGGAAGAGAGGGAACCGGTCCAGGTCCCGTCCACCGATACCGCCCGGCTCTTGGAGGCGGGAGCCCGGCCCGTTTACCTGCTGAAGACCACCGAGGACCTGCTAGCCCGGGACCTGGAGGACCTGATGGAGCGCCTGGGTCCCGGCACGGTGGTCCTGGAGGGCAACCGGATCCTCAGGCACCTCGAACCGGACTACGCCGTTTTCGTTATGGATTCCCCCCTGGAGGAGTTCAAGCCGTCGGCGCGCGAGGCCCTGGCCAGGGCCCATTCGGTGGTGCTGGAAAGGGGAGCCCTCGCCCCGGGGACCGGGGGAGCGGGATTGCTCGCCCTGGAGAGGAGGATAAAGGAGCTAAACCCCAAGGCGAAGCTGCTGGTTGTGGAGGAGCTGGGCTTCGAGGGGTGCGTGGGGATCCTCCTCTCCAGGATCCTGGGAAAGATAGGAGGTGACAGGGTGACCAAAGAGGTGGACGAGAAGGTTCTGCAGGCGGTGAGGGAGAAGGCCCAGGAGGGGCGCCTTCCCTGCGCGGACGCCCTGAGGCTGGCCGAGGAACTCGGGGTCCCTCCCCTGGAGGTGGGAAAGGCCGCCAACCTCCTCGGGGTGAAGATCGTGCGCTGTTCCCTGGGCTGCTTCTGAGGTCGGAGGATCGGCAGGCGATGGGGCGGGGACGATCGGCCAGGCGTCATCGCCCGGTCCGTCCGGCCGGGCGGGATGGCGTTTCCCGGCGTGGCTTCCGGAAAAGTGGTTTGGAGGCTCCTGCCCGCCTCGCGCCG
>JBBFMI010000300.1:0-2304 GCA_037478635.1 Candidatus Geothermincolales bacterium
GTGCATTCTTGAAAAAGAAACCTGTAATTAGTTTTGAGAGTGCTTTGGAAGGATTGAAAAAAGTATTGCCTGAAAGATATCATAACCTTATACCTCTCAATAAAACTGCAATGGAAAGGGGGATGGAATAACCCCGGTGCACGGTGATGGGGAGGGACACCTCATCCTGGAGGAGCGCCCTCAGGATGTCCCCTCCTATGGCCGAACCGCCCATGCCGACAAAGGCCACCCTCCTTATGCCGGCCGAGGAGGGTAGAGGCTGAAGCCCCCTTCCGATCTCGAGGGCCTCCAGGCACTGTTCGGGCAGGGTCTCCACCTCGCCCAACATGCCGGAGGGATCCCCGGCCGCCAAGTGGGTCACGTCGTCCAGGTTAACCCCGGCCATTTCTCCCCTCCTTCCGGCTCATCTCGCCTTCAACCCCGATCACGCCTCGTAGCCCAGTAGCGATCTCCAACCAGCCGCTCGCGGGGCCCGGCACCGCAACTGCCCTGGCGATATATCCCGGGCGGGTACAAAGATCTTGCAAGAGGGCAATCCTGCGCGAGGGCAAACCCCCTGATCCCAGCGCCCCTATCCAGGGGGAAAGACCCCCGCCCTCCTTCAGAAAAGGATTATGCCGTTCAGCGCCAACTCTTGGTCCGAACCCGTCTCGATCCTTGCCCCGAACCGGCATATGTTAGAATTTTAGCATTATTCAACGGCGTGCGTTTTTCGAAGGACGGGAGGCAAGATGACGAGCGGGAAAATCAACCCGGACATATTCAAGGCCTACGACATCAGGGGAATATATCCCGAGGAGCTCGACGAGGAAGTTGCCTACCGGGTGGGAAGGGCCTTCGTCCAGTTCCTCGGCGCCCGAAAGCTGGTAGTGGGACGGGACATGCGCCTTTCCTCTCCCAGCCTTTCCCGGGCCTTCATCGAGGGGGCCACCGAGCAGGGGGCGGACGTGGTGGACATCGGCCTGTGCTCCACCGACATGCTCTACTTCGCCTCCGGGAAGCTGGAGCTACCGGGAGCCATGTTCACCGCCTCCCACAACCCCAAGGAATACAACGGGATGAAGCTGTGCCGGGAAAAAGCGGGGCCCATCAGCATGGACACCGGCATCGCGGAGATTAGGGACCTGGTCCTTTCCGGGCGGTTCAGCGAGCCTTCCCGCAAGGGCACCGTGGAGCAAAGGGACATGCTCGAGGAATACGTCCGCCACGTCCTGGGCTTCATCCGCCCGGAGGCGATAAAACCCCTCCGGGTGGTAGCCGACGCCGGGAACGGGATGGCGGGCATGATCCTGCCCGAGCTGTTCAAGCGCCTGCCCTGCGAGCTGATCCCCCACTGCTTCGAGCTGGACGGCTCCTTTCCCCACCACCAGCCGAGCCCCATCGAGCCGGAGAACATCCGCCTGCTCCAGCAGTGGGTGCTGGAGGACGGTGGAGAGCTGGGCATGGCCTTCGACGGCGACGCCGACCGGGTCTTCCTGGTGGACGACCGAGGCGAACCGGTGAGCGGATCCCTCACCACCGCCCTGGTGGCCAAGCGGATGCTGGAGACCCACCCCGGCGAGAAGATCATCTACAACTGCATAAACAGCTGGGTGGTACCAGAGACCATCAAGAAATACGGGGGGATACCCATCAAGGAGAGGGTGGGCCACTCCTTCATAAAGCAGACCATGGCGGAGACGGGGGCCATCTTCGCCGGGGAGCATTCCGGGCACTATTACTTCCGCGACAACTACCGGGCCGACTCGGGGCTCATCGCGGCCATGATAATCCTGGAGATAATCTCCCTGGAGGACAAGCCCCTCTCCGAGATACTGAAGCCCTTCAAGAAGTATCACGCCTCGGGCGAGATCAACAGCCGGGTGGAGGACATCCCCGCCAAGCTGGAGGAGATCGCCAGGCGGTACTCGGACGGAAGGATCGAGAGGCTGGACGGGGTCACGGTGGAATACGAGGACTGGTGGTTCAACGTCCGCCCCTCCAACACGGAGCCGTTGCTCCGCCTCAACCTGGAGGCGAAGACCAGGGAACTCATGGAGGAAAAGGTCAGGGAGGTCCTGGAGGTGATCCGTTCCTGAGGTCGAGGGGCAAGGTCAAGCCCTACCAACGCGGGCGTTGTCCACGGCGATGACATGGGTGTTCCTGGAGACTTCGGTCCACGGTCCACCCGGGACGGGATCGGTGACGACAAGGGAAAAAGTGTTCGTAAGCCAGTTTTGTTCCGAAAAGAAAGGCGCTCTCCCGTTGAACCCAGGGAACTCACAACCATCGCGGTCCATCCTCACCCCACCGGTCGATTCTCGT
>JBBFMI010000301.1:0-2296 GCA_037478635.1 Candidatus Geothermincolales bacterium
GGGAGGAAAAGGCCGTTCTTATCCCCGGGGATAAGACGCATGCGTGGGGCTTAAGGGATTCAGGCGCAAGTTATGGGTATGGACCGGAGGTTCGACGTCTACTATTCCCGGGAGTCTCCCGCGTATCCGATTGACCTGGGCCTGGGACCCACCGCCTGGAAGTGCGTGTTGGTGGATCGAAAGACTGGCCGACGCTTCGTTGGATGGGGGGAAACCAGGGAAGAGGCCTACGAACGGGCCCTGGCCGAGTTCGAAAGGTCGCTCTGAGCCGCTGCTTCCCGGTCCTACCGTGCCGTTGCGTTCCGTCTCCGGATCCCGGGAAGAGCCGGGAAGCCCGCCCTTAACTTCTGTTTTGGCCTACCATCCGGCTCATCCACGCATCGTAGGCCATTTCTGCCCTCTTCCGATAACTCTCCATGTCGAATTTCCTCCTCAGCCCGGATTCCCCCATGTAACGGACCGTCCCGAACACTTCCCTTTCGGCGAAGGGGCGATCGTGCTTTCCCAGGCACCAGAGGGCGCCCGCGTACCCGTTGGGATCCCGGCCGTCCAACTGGTATCTGTCGTTCAGATGGATGATCCTCCGCAGCGCCTCTTCCGGTTCGGGGGTCCATTCCAGGATCTTCTTGCCCCAGTACATGCGCATGTAATTGTGCATGTATCCGGTGGCCACCATCTCCTTCTGGGCGGCGTTCCATAGGGGATCGTGGGTCCGCGCTCCCTCCAGTTCCTCCAGGGAGTAGATTTGGGGCCTGCGGTCCCTCCGGTGGCGGTCAAGGGTGTTCTTCGCCCATCTAGGCAAAGCCTCGAAAGAATCGTACCGGGGATTGTAGGTGACCAGGTTGATGCTCAACTCGCGCCTTATCACCAGCTGTTCCAGGAAGGCGTCTGCCCCGGGGCTTCCCGTATCCAGGACCTTCAACGCCACCTGAACCGGGGAGATCTGCCCGAAGTGAAGATATGGGCTGAGGCGGGAAGTGAAGTCGAGCTCCGGATGACGGGATAGGTCGGGGTAGAGGTCGATCTTGTGGTGGAGGAATGTTTCCAGGTGGGCCTTGGCCTCGGAGGTGCCTCCCACCGGCCCGCTGACGGGAGGAGGAAGGGGTGCGAGGTCCAGCTGGGAAAGGACGGCCCCGGGATCGGAAAGGTCCATTCCCTCCAGGCCTGGGTCGAAGCCCTTTATCTTTACTTCTCCCTCCCCGATATCCCGCAGAAAGCGCGGCATGGCCTCCCGTACCCGTCGGCGGAGGGGAGCGGCCGAGTAGGCTTCCCCGGGATATGCCGTCTCCACCGGCACCACCACATCGCCTTCCACCTGGATCACCGGACAGGGTGAACGGTCGGCCAGGGCACGGCGCCACGCTACCTGGTGGCGGAGATAGCCCCGGTCCACCACCAGCAGGCAGGCCCTCTCCGCCAGCCGGAGCGCCCCCGAGGGCGGTTCGTCTTTCCAGGCAAGTAGGGGAATGCCCCTTTCCCGCAGCGAAGACCAGGTCTCCGCCATACCCTCCAGCATGAACGCGAAGTGCCGGTAATTAGCGCCGGGATATCTCTCGTTCAAGCCGAAAAAGACCAGGAGGGGCTTGCGGAGCTGGTTGGCGGCGTCGATGGCGTATTCCAGCGACGGGTTGAACTCCGCCCTCTGGGAGGCCTGCATCCAGTAGAGCACGTAATCCCCGGGAGCGGGGCTTCCTCCCCGGAGGACCTTGACCCGCTCCTTTTCCACCCTGGAGTCCATGGACGGACCTTCACCCCCCTTTTTTTCGGGGCGCCCAAATATCACCATCATGATCGAGGGCGTAAGCCACCTAAATCTATGTGACTCGTGGCCGGTGTTCCCATTGATCTCGAAGATCCCCATCCCTGCCCGAGTCTTCCAGGACCACCGATCTCCCGGGATGGTACCTGATATGGGAGTTCAGGCAAGCATCCCGTTATGACCCCACGCTCGAGGACTAAGTTATCGCGATGGCCTCAGGAACTTTCTCGCCAACCTCACAGGTCCCTTCCCTTGCCCGAGTCGTCCAGGACCACCAACCCCTCGGGATAGGGCCGGAAGTAGTACTGGGATTCGAGGTAATCCTGGCCGAAGCGGGCTATCCAGGAGTTTATGACGGCCAAGGGAGCGCTCAGGGGAAGTTTTCCCTCCCGGAATCCCTCCAGCAGGGAGAGGAAGTGGGATTTCTCCCTGGGGGAAAGGCCGCTCGAGAAGTAGCCCATGGCATGCATGAGCACGTTCAGGTGGGAGGTGCGCCGGGGGAGGCGGGAAGTCGCCCTGACAAGCCGCTCCCTGTAT
>JBBFMI010000302.1:0-2278 GCA_037478635.1 Candidatus Geothermincolales bacterium
GCCGGGAAGCCGCGCCAGCCGGTCCCTGCCCTTTCCCGGAGCCAAAAACCCTTTGTCCTCTCGGGGGAATTCTGGTAGTATCAAATACGTGCGGTAGGGGCGCTTAGCTCAGCGGGAGAGCGCTGCCTTCACACGGCAGAGGTCACAGGTTCAAATCCTGTAGCGCCCACCAAGAACAAGCCGGGTGACGCCCCGACGTCAACCCGGCTTTTGGTTTTTCCGCCATCCCTTTCCCAGGCTTACCACCCGGGCGTCGCCGCGCCCCCTCGCCCACGCTCTCGATCCCGGGCGCGCCGCTGCCCCGGTTGAGATCCCCCTTCTCTCTCGCCGCCACGTTCAAGCCGTTCCGCCCGGGCTACCGGATGGGCGGGAGCTCGACCAACGCCTTATCCCCGAGCACCGGTGTGAACTCGAAGAGGAGGCCGCTGGTCTCCGTCTCGGGGAGCTCGAAAGTGATCAATCCCCTTGCCTTCTCTCCGGGGGTGATGTCGCCCTCGGGCAGGGTCATGGTCTCGGGAGCCAGCGCTATATCGTATTCCCTGCCTGAGCTGTCCCTTATCGACATCTCGAGCAGGCTGGATATGGGTTCCTCCTCCTTGCCCACGTTGACGAACTCGACGTCCAGGACCAGGTGGTAATTGCCGGGGTCGGGCCTGAAATACTGGCTTTCCTGCGCCCTATACGCCGAATGCACGGTGAGCAGAAGGTTTTTCCCGCAGGGGATGGATTCGCCCAACCTTCCCCTCCTCGTCTCGGTGTTGATTAAACCGACCTCCTCCGCGGTCTCCACCGCCTTGCGCACTCCCACGCTCATCACGACCGCGAGCAGGACGATCACGAGGATGATACCCACGGCCACGCCGACCAGGAGGTAGGGCCATTTTCTTTTTCCGCTTCCCGCCGGCGGGATGCCCGCAGGGGGTACGGGAGGCTGGACGCATGGCTGGTTAGCCTGACCCAGTCGAGGCTCGACGCCCCCACCTCCCCCGCGAGGTGGCACCACTCCCCTGTTCGATCCATCCATCCTCTTCACCCCCTTCCTCCATTATCCGCCATCCTCCATTCATTGGAGTCCTGGTTTTGAAATATGTCAAGGCATTTTAACTGGAAGCAAGGCAGGAAATCCTCGTCTTTAGATGGCATTTTCTACCATATACAAAGGCTTGTCCTCGTTTTAGGCTCATCTTAAGACGAACGCGTATAAATAGGATGGGGAAAGAATTGTCGTTTTACCCTTGGTTTCGACCAACCTCTTATGCCGAGGCCATGAACATCCTACGAAGTTATGCCGGGGCTACGAACTTTTACGAAGAGAGCTTCATGTATCCTCTCCTTATGACCGCGGCTATCCGCTTGCGCCTTTCTTCGAGGAAATCCTTGTAATCCAGCTCGTACCACTTCTCCGGCAGGGCATGCCACTCGTACATCTGCCGTATCTCCTCCGGGGAGAACCTGCTCTCCATTTTCGGGGCATACTCCCTGGGCGGCCTGTCGGAAATGGCGATGTCATCTCTCCATTCCACGAGGGCATAGTTGGCCACCTGGTTCACCAGCCTCCTGTCTTCGATCCCCAGGGATCTCAAGTAAGCTCTCGGGAATAGGTGATGGCGGTCGAGCGCCGGCTTGGGCGACTTGATCGTTGGGTCGAGGAGGTCGGCGACCTTCATGTTCGAGTAAAGGACCTTGGCATCCAGGAGGCACAAGGAGGCGAAAAAGGCGAACTGGCCGGTGCTCGTCGCCGCTGCCGTCTCCAGTTGATTCGGGAGGGTGACCTCCCAGTAATCGTTGGTCAACACGGTGTCCATCTGTTGGTTCAGTGCGGCGATGAACTGCTCGGGCGTGCCCAGGTCCCTGAGAATGGCCATGTCCTGTTCCATGCGGGACTCCGGCGAATCGGTGTACCTACCGGTGAGGGAGGCCATGAAAAACCACCGGGCCATCACCTTCCGCAGCTCGTGAGGGTCGACCTTGAAATCGCGCTTTCCTATGAGCCACAGAGCGTAGGTGTATAGGATGGTGTTCTGGGAGGATATTATCTTGTCGCTCGGGTATCCCGCGCTCTTTATCACCTTGAAGAATTCATGCCAGTTCACGAGGTCCAGGGCATATTCCTGGGCCTGCTTGAGGATGTTGAACTGCCTGTCTCGCTGCTCCACCGAGAATTCCCTAGTCTGCAGGTCCTTGCCCCGCAACAGGGAGTAGACATGCTCGAGGCGTGCGCGCCTGAAACCCAATGCCACCCCCACGCGCAGCAGTTGGTCGGGATTGGGCCGTAGGT
>JBBFMI010000303.1:0-2256 GCA_037478635.1 Candidatus Geothermincolales bacterium
TGGGGAGAGCCCTACAGGGACGAGGGGCATTTCCGCTGGGAAGGAATCGCCCCTGCCGGCGCGGGGCTTGGCGCTCCCGGTGCCGAAACGCTTGCCGCCATCAAGGCCCTGGAGGGGGAACTGCAGCCGGGGGACATACTGCTCGGGCGGTGCGAGTTGAGCCCCGTGCCGTCCCTTTCGCCCTGGAACAACTGGACCCATGCGGCCCTGTACTGCGGACGGGGCGAGGTGGTGGCGGCCTCCAACCCCTTGGACGACGTGGAGAGGGGGAGCCTCGCCGGGTGGGTGCCTCCCAACATGACGTGGGTGGTTTTCCTGCGGGTGAGGACCGACGAGGATACCCGGAAAAGGGCGGTCCAGTGGGCACTGGAAAAAGTAGGTAAACAGTACTCCGCCAACTGGGTCTCGAAGGGAGTGGACAAGGAGAGCTGGTACTGCAGCGAGTTCATCTGGGCGGCGTACATGGCGGCAAGCAATGGTTCGCTGGACCTGGAGGAGGGCCCGGATGTGCTGGCAGTATCGCCCAAGGAAATATATTCCAGTCCTCTTGTTGATATACTGGGAGGGATTTACCGGCGCAAGCCGGAGACGATGCAGTCCATGTTCATGAAGGTCCTGCTCCTCTGCGCGCTGTTGGGGAGTTTCGGTTCGATGGTGGTCAGGCCGCAGGGCGGTGGCTTCGCCGGGATGCCCGGAGAGGGCGACGGGAAAGGAGGCGGGGAGGAAGGAAATGGAAGTTAAGGTCGAACGAAGGGGGCCCGTGTACACGGTCATAATCAACCGGCCGGAGGTGCGCAACGCCATAGACCCCAAGACGGCGGGACTCCTGGCGGAGGCGTTCCGGGAGTTCGCCAGGGACGACGGGAGCAGGGTGGCGGTCCTGTGGGGCGCCGGTGGCACTTTCTGCGCCGGTGCGGACCTCAAGTCCCTGTCGAGGGACCCGACGGGCTGGGCGGAACGGCTACGGCCGGACATGGACGACGAGGGACCGCTGGGGCCCACCCGGATGCTCCTTCCCAAGCCGGTGATAGCGGCGATATCCGGGTACTGCGTCGCGGGTGGCATGGAGCTGGCGCTCTGGTGCGACCTGAGGGTGGCGGAGGAGGACGCGGTCCTCGGCTTCTTCGACCGCCGCTTCGGCGTGCCCCTCATCGACGGCGGGACTTACAGGCTGCCCAGGCTCATCGGCCTCAGCCGGGCGCTTGACCTCATCCTCACCGGGAGGCCGGTGAGTGCCCGAGAAGCTTACGAGATGGGTCTGGTGAACCGGCTGGTCCCCAGGGGGAAGAGTAGGGAAGAGGCAGAGGCCCTGGCCGTCCAGCTCTCCTCGTTCCCCCAGACCTGCATGCTGAAGGACCGGGCCTCCGCGTACCGGGCTTTTGACCTGGATTGGAGGGAGGCGCTCTCCCGGGAGTTCGAGGGGGGCATGGAGGTGATCGCCAGCGGGGAGACCCTCACCGGCGCGACCCGCTTCGCTGAGGGGGAGGGAAGGCACGGGCAGTTCTGAGGGAGAAAGCCCGCGAGACCGCTCTCAGTAGCCTTCCCGGGGAGGGTTTTCGGATTGGCACTGGGTTCCGGGAATCCCCGGGGTTCCCGTCAGATAAGGCTGCGGATTGATTGGGCGCGGGCGCAAAAAAAGCGCCCCGCGTCCGCAAGCTGAATCGGGGCGCCGGAAGGTCTCGGGTTGTCCGTTACGTTCAGTCTACCTTCTTGAACTTCTCCCTGGGCGCACCGCAGATGGGACAGCGCTCGGGCGCTTCATTCTCCACGGTGTTCCCGCACACCTGGCACACGTAGTAGTCCACCTCTTCGTTGTTGCCAAGGTTTTCCAGGGCCTTCTTGTACAGGCCGGCGTGGATCTCCTCCACGGCGTTGGCGTTGGCGAAGGATATGTAGGCCTCGTTGTTGCCCTCCGCCTTTGCCTCTTCCATCATTCGGGGATACATCTTCTGGAATTCCGCCGTCTCGCCCTCGATAGCGGCCCTCAGGTTCTCCTCGGTGGTCCCTATGGCCTTCATCGCCCGGAGGTGGGCCATGGCGTGGACCGTCTCCGCTTCCGCCGCCGCCCGGAACAGCTTGGCCACTTGCGGGTAGCCCTCCTGATCTGCCTTGGCGGCGAAGGCCAGGTACTTGCGGTTGGCCTGGGATTCCCCCGCGAAAGCCTCCTTGAGATTGTCCATGGTGCTCATGTCGACCTCCTTTCTCTCTGCCCCTTCTCGATCTCGAAGAGTTTACCCCGTGTCTGCACCTGCTTTC
>JBBFMI010000304.1:0-2232 GCA_037478635.1 Candidatus Geothermincolales bacterium
CCCTGAGCTACGCGAGGAGTTGCCCGGGGAGGGGCATCTACGAGAACTGGAAATTCATGGTGTATTCCGAGGGGATACTGGGACTGGGGAGGGCGTGGCGCGTCCTGGAAGTTCCCTGCCGGGTCATAGTAAGGCCTTCTTTCGTCGTCCCCCGATCCCTTCCCGCCCTCGAAACGCGCTCCCGCCACCTCGATAAACGTCCTTCCTCGGTGCCGGGCAGGGATGTCCAGTACCGGGGGGTGAGGGAATACGTGCCCGGGGACCCCCTCAGGGACATACATTGGAAGGCCTCCGCCCACCGGGGTCGCCTCGTGGTGAAGCTCTACGACGATGAGGCGGGGCCCGCCGCCTCCATATTCATACACAACCGCCTGGACGGGGCCGACCCCGAGCTTCTCAAGAGATCCCTGGACGTGGCGTGCCGGATAGCCGCCTCCATATCGGCCTATTGCTCCCTGTGGGGGGTTCCCTTCTCGCTCTGGTTGACCCATGGCGACGGCTCCCCATCCCTGGCGCCCCGGGGCCTGGAGGAGGCGCTGGACTGGCTCGCGGGCGTGGAGCCCTCGGAAGGCGTCGCGGCCCGGACCCCGGGATTGGTCGTGGGAGAAACAGCTTTCCATATATTTCCTATAACTGCGGTGACGGGAGTTGGCCGCGAAAAAGGGGGCGTCCTTGCGGCTTGCCTCGTGATGCTGGGCGATGGGAGAGATCGACCGAGCGACGCTCCCCCCTTGCCTCTCGTCTCCTGGGGAGGGGTATCCCGGTCTGGCCTTGTCGTTAAGGAGGGGGATGATCTGAAGATATGCCTGGAAGGTCTCGGCTGGGGCTCTTGAGGCGGAGCGGGAAGGAGCCGGTGGAGGATTCCATACCCTTGAGGGTGGCGGTGTGGCTCTGCGTGATCATATCCGTTCTCTCGCTCCAGCGAGAGGGGGTAATATCCGCCGGGTTCGCGCTGGGTGCCTCCATCCTCATCTCGGGAGGATACGTCTACAGTTACCTGCGGAGGAATTCTCCGGGCACCATCCTCAAGGCGTTTATCGTCGTCCTCTTGCTGTGGGCCCTGGCGGACTTCCTGAGGAAGGCCTATCGAGATCCCCTCGAGACCAGGGTCCCCCTGGCCGAGTTGTTCATGTGGGTTCAAATATTACACGGTTTCCACCTGCCCAGGAGGAAGGACCTCCTCTACAGCCTGGTGAGCTCCCTGGTGCTTCTAAGCCTGGCCGGCTCCTATTCCACGGGGTTTTCCTTCCTCTGGTCAGCCCTCCCCTGGTTCGTCTCCTCGACCGTGGCCCTATACCTTTTCCAGTTTTCCAGGTTCTCCCAGGTCTCCGGTGGCCGGATGGCATCGTCCCCTTCGGCCGTTCGTCTGGTCCCCATCAAGCTCTTCGCGTTCATGCTCCTGTCCGTCTTGCTCATCGGTCTCGCCGTGGGGTCCTTCATACCCAGGCTTCCCCCCGGCCTGCTCCGGCCCCTTCCGTTCTCCCTGGTAAGACCCTACCACCCGTCCCGCGGTTTTCGCTGGATAAACCCGGGTTACCCCGACCTTCCCGTCAAACCTCCCGACAGGCCGGTGGATTTCAACCACGAGGCCTACTTCGGCTTCGCCCCCTACCTCGACCTCAGGCTCCGCGGAAAGCCCGTTGACGTTCCCGTCATGAGGGTCAGGAGCTCTTCCCCCGCGTACTGGCGGGGCGTCGCCTTCCGCGACTACCGCCACACGCACTGGACCTGCGAAGAGGATGAAAAGCCCTTGAGGACCGAGGAGCAACCTTTCTGGCTGAGTTGGGACCCCAGGGAAGCGCACAACCGGACGGAAAGGGTGGTGCAGACGTTCTACGTCCAGGCGGACGAGGCCAACGTGGTCTTCGCGGCTTACCGTCCCTCCCTGGTGTACTTTCCCTCCGACACGATCTTCGCCTCGTCCTCGGGGATAAAGAGCCCCTATCCCTTGAGCGAAGGCATCGTGTACAGCGTGGTCTCGGAAGTCGCCCGGCCCATTGTTAACGGCCATCGAGGAGACCGTCGCGGATCCCCGGCCGAGGTACTCCGTCCTTATCTCGAACTCCCCGAGATGCCCGAAAGGGTGGTCAGGCTGGCCGAAAGCCTTGCCGCCGATTCCGAGTCGGGGCACCAAACGGCGCTCAAGATCGCGGAATTCCTGGAGAGTAATTACGGCTATTCCCTGGACATCCCGCCCCTGGAAGAGGGCGAGGACGCCGTGGACAAGTTCCT
>JBBFMI010000305.1:0-2226 GCA_037478635.1 Candidatus Geothermincolales bacterium
CTGCGCTCTCCAGGCAATCCCGACCTGCACATCTCCGCCCGGGACTCCCGCCATTGGACCTTCATCCCCCTCCGGTTCCAGCCCGAGGGCGAGAGAAATCACCGGGAGGTGGTGCTGGGGAGGATGGGGAGCCGTTACGCCATCAATCCCCAGCCCCAGTTCCTCGCCTGGAGGTATTCGCCCCTCGGGCTGTGGGCGGGCGACATCAGCGAGTTAATCCTGGCCTTCCAGGACAAGGACGGGGACATACGCTCCCTTCCCTTCAGCGACCGCTATCCCGTCTTCTCCCGGATCGAGCAGGTCATCGAGCCCACCTCGGCCACCTATACCTGCTCCGACCCCTCCCTTCCCTTCTCGGTGCGGGTCACCTTCAGGGCGCCCTTCTACCCGGGCGACCTGAAGCTCTCCTCGGCCCCCTTTTTCTACCTGGAAGTGGAGGTCCTGCCCGAAGGAGGTAAGGCCAAAGGCGAAATGATACTGGCCCTGCCCCACAAGTACCCGCCAGAGGGCGAACACGCGCCCGCATCCCTGGGGGAGGAACTCCACGGCTACAGCTATCTCAACTCCTACACCTACGGGAGCGACACCTGGTACCTGAAGGACAGGGCTTCCCTGCACTTCCAGTTCCGGGAGGCCTTGGCGGCCCTGGACGACGAGGGGGTCCGCTGGCACTACCAGGACATAACGGACCCATCCTGGATCTGGAAATCCCCCCCGGGATATCCCCTGCCCCGGGACTTTTACCTTTACACCTTCATGCCCAGGGGCTACTCGGGCCTGACCTGGGATTTCCAGGCAAGGAAGGGCGGTAAAGCGCTCGAGCTGGTCATGGCGGCCTTCACGGACCAGCCCATACTGGAGCTGAACGGGGCCTACACCCAGCGACCCATCTACTCCCGGCCGGGATACCCCGGGTTCTCCTCCCTGGAGGAGGTCCTGGGATTTGCCCTAAGGCACAAGGGCGAGATAGTGGAAAGGTGTGAGGCCTTCGAGAGGCTCTTCTTCGAACACGACACGGTGTCCGAGATACCCGGACTGCGGTCGCTTGCCTGCGTGGCGTTCCAGAGCTTCCTGGTCAACACCTGGTGGACCTGGGGAGAGGACGGCTCTGAGTGGTTCTCCGCCTGGGAGGGAGAGGCCCAACTCTACCAGTCCTCGGTGGACGTGGAATACAACAACGCCTGGTTTTACCTGCTCCTGTGGCCGGAACTGCTATCAAAGCTGCTCCACGAATGGACCCGTTTCGAGCAGAGGTCGCCCCAGGGGACCTATCTCAGCCACGACATGGGCATCGAGAGCCGCATCCGCGGCATGACCTATCCCCACGCCATGGGGGTGGAGTCCAACGCCGATTTCATCCTGCTCCTGTTCGCCAACTGGCGGCTTTCGGGCGACGAGGACACGGCGAGGGAGCTCTTCCCAAAGGCCGCCGAATACCTGCGCTTCCTTCTGCGCTGCGACACCGACGGCGACGGCTTCCCCGACCTTCACTGCTCAAACTCCATCGACCAGGCAAACCACGCCATGCAGCACGCCCGAAACCAGACCTACCTCGGCGTGAAGGTGCTCGCCGCCTGCCGGGCGGTGGAGGAGATGGCGGCAGGCCTCAAGGTCTCGGACCCCGGCCTCTTGGGCGAGTGCCGGCGGAGGATCGACCTCGTGAACCTCACCCTTTCCCGGCGCTGGAGAGGAGACCACTTCGCGGTGTGCTCCGACCCCGCCGTCCCGCCCGCCGAGGCGGATGCCTATTCCATCTACTCGGCCAACGGCCTCCTCTACCTTCTGGCGGCCGGCGTGGACACCGGGCTTTCCCCCGAGAACCTGGAGAGGATGAGGATCGACCTCGTGAACTCCCACCGGGCCACCCTGCAGCGTTTCGGCTGCGTGCACACCAGCGCGGGAAACGACAACATGTGGGTCAGCCAGAACCTGTGGCGCGATGCCCTCGGGTTCTACCTGGCGGGCGAGGAATGGACGACCGCGGCCATGGATAATGTTTCCAGGTACTGGGAACTGGAGGATTACTACGCGGGCCACAAGAGCGGCGGGTTCTGGGACACCTGCGCCTTTTTCCCCGGTCGCCCGGAGAGAGTCGGTGCCCTCAAGGGAGCCAGGCCCGCCGAGTTCCACCTCGAGCAGAAGCTGGGATACTACAGCCGCGGGGCATCGGTGTTCGCCCTCTTCCACGCCCTCACCGGGGTCGGCCTGGACCGACCCAACCGAGCG
>JBBFMI010000306.1:0-2182 GCA_037478635.1 Candidatus Geothermincolales bacterium
CCCCCGGTGTAGCCCTCGGCGAAGTAAAAGGTGTCGGAGGCGGCGGGGAGAGCCTGGGCATTGCTCCCCCCCGTCCATCCCCGGTAGACGAAGTAGACGGACCTCTCGGCGAAGACGGGCCGGGAACTGCTCACCGTCACCGCGAAGGAGCAGCTCTCCAGGCCTTCCAAGGTCTTCACCTCCAGCGTCTCCCGGCACAAGGGGGGAAGCATTAGCTTCCTCTTTATCTCCCGGCCGTCCTCCCGGTAAAAGCCCACCTCCACCTCCGCCACCTCCGGGTTGGGGTTGGCCAGGAGGATCCAGGTCTCGAAATCGCCGCCGGTGTATCCCTCCGCCATGTACCAGCGCCCTCCGGCGGCGGGCACAGCGGCGGAGCAGTGCCCGCCGTCCTTCTTCCCCCGGTACACGAAGTACATGGCCCGTTCCGCCACGATGCCCACCCCGTTCTCCGACACCAGGTGGACGCCGAAGGACGAGCCGGGCACCTTCTCCGCGGTGTTGAGGGTCAGCCGGGAGAAGGCGGGCACCGTCCTCTCGTCCCTAACCTCTCCGCCCCCCGGCAGGAGGTAGGAGAGCCTCACCCGGGCATCCTCCGGGTTGGGATTGGCCAGGAGAATCCAGGTATCGAAACCTTCCCCGGTGTAGCCTTCGGCGAAGAAGAGCTCCCGGGAGGGCTCGGTCACCGCCTGGCTGCAGTGACCGCCGCGTATCTTCCCCTTGTACCGGAAGTAGACCGCCCTCTCCGCCAGGACCTCCACCCCGTTGAGGGACCGGTAGCTGATCCCCACGCTCTCAGGACCCAAGCCCTGCACCTGGTTGACGAAGACGGTGAAGCGGGAACGGGGGGCCAGGACATACCTCTGGGAAAGGGGTGGCTTTCCCTCCCTCAGGTAAGTCACCTCCACCTCCGCGCTTCTTTCCTCCGGGTTGGCCAACAGCAGCCAGGTGTGGAACCCCTCGCCCGTGTAGCCCTCGGCGAAGTGGCCGGCCAAAGACGGGGTACATCCATTGGACACGTGACCCCCATCGGCCCAGCCCTGGTAATTGAAGTACATGGCCCGTTCCGCCACCACCCCTTCGCTGGCGCGGACCACCATGGAGACCTCGTCCCAGCTCAGCAGGGAATCCACAGGCACGGTGTACCGGGAACGGGCGGGCACCTGGTAGCTGCGGCTCACCGGTGGGTCCGAGGGCCTGAGGTAATCCACCGCCACGTCGACCGGCTCGGGGTTCGGGTTGAAGAGGAGCAACCAGGTATCGAAACGGTCGAGGTACGGGCCGCCGATGATCCTCCTTCCCCAGGCGAAGTGACTGCCCCAGTAGCCGCTGGTGTCCAGGCAATCGACGCTAACCCCGGAATTGGACCCAGTGGAGTGGATGAAAAGTCCGTTCCCGAGGTAAATACCGGCGTGGTTCACATACGAGGTGATCCTTCCCCCCTCGTCCCCGAAGAAGAAGACGGAATCCCCCGGCTTCAGGGAATCCCTGGTGACCTTGAGGTACCTCTCGTCCCTGGCCTGGTCGTCGGCCACCCTTTTCATGGGATAGCCCATCCGGAGGCTGAACACGTTGTACACCAGCCCGGAGCAATCGAAGCCTCCCTCCGATTCCCTCTCACCGCCATACACGTAGGGACAACCGATCCGTTCGGCGGCGTAGTTGAGGGCCCGGCGCTGTTCATCCCCCATGGCCGGCACCTGGCACCGCTTCGCGGTGAAGGTATCTTTCACGTAGCGGACGCGCCAACCGTCAAGTCCGTCCAGCTTCCAGAGGGTGTAAGCCAGTTCTCCCCGGGGATAGGGCTTCCCCGGCCAGACCCTGCTGCCGGAATACTTGAGCCTCAGGTCCATGAACAGGACGAGTACTCCCGCATGGGGATAGCCCGGGCCGAAGATCCCCTGGACGCTGCGAGCCTGCTCCTCCAGTTGCAGGCCCCGGCATGCCCCGCGGGCCACCTCCTCGAAGAGCACTGGCTCGCCGGGGGCGAAACTCCCGTCCGGCCTGGCATCCATGAGGCCCTGGCTCACGGCCAGGTTGGCCCACCGGTAAGCGGGGTGGCTCTTGTCCAGATCGGTAAAGGCGACCGAGGGGTCCGGGGACTTGCTCCCGTATCCGAAAGCGCATACCAGGGCCCGCGCGCATTCGGCCCGGGATGCCGGATCCGCGGGGCGGAACCTGCCAT
>JBBFMI010000307.1:0-2169 GCA_037478635.1 Candidatus Geothermincolales bacterium
CCTGGAGACAGTGGCCGCCGATCCCTCGGTCGACATAATACTGGCGGTGGGGAGCGCGCCCGCCTCGCGGAAGGGTGACCCGGGGCTCCTCAACGCCCTGACCGACGAGATGATCCAGGCCAAGGCCAAGGTGAGAAAGCCGATGGTGGCCGTGTTCTTCCCCGGGTCCTTCCTCGCCCCCCAGTTCGTGCGGCTCCATTCGGCGGGCATCCCCGCCTACCACACCCCCACCTCGGCCTGCCGGTCCCTGGCCCAGTACATCCACTTCCATTCAACGTAGCCCTTTGAGACCGCCTTCCGACCGGCCCGCCCGTCCCGACGCCCGGGGCCTCTTTACCCTGGGGACCCGCTTCCTGGGCAAGACAAACCAGGCCGTGGAAGCCATGCCCGTGCTGGAAGGAAAAGCGAGATGAAAAACCTTTTCCCGCTAAGGCAACGCCTCCCTCAGGGTCCTGGCGGCGGCATCCGCCGGCACCGGGTTTATGAACATGCCGGTGCCCAGCTCGAAACCGGCAAGCCTTCCCAGCCGAGGGAGCAGCTCCCAGTAGAAGTGGAAATCCCCCTCCCCGCCGCAGGGCGCACAATGCAACACCAGGTTGTACGGGGGGTCGGAGAGGCATCGCGCCAGGGATCGAAGGAGCAGGTGTAAGACCTCGCCCATGGACTCGAGCTCCCCCTCATCGCAGGCGGCGATATGGGGCCGGTGAACCTTCCCCGCCGTCCACGTCTCGTAAGAGAAGCGGGGAGCCCTGGGAGAGAATGCGGCCCACTTTCCCCGCTCGATCACCATCCGGCCTTCCGCAGAAGCACTATCCATCTCGATGCAGAGGGGGCATCCCTCTCCGGCGGAGAAACGCTCCCCTCTCTCAAGGGTTAGAGGGGAGACCAGGGGCAGGGCGAAAAGCTGGGCGTGAGGGTGCTCGAGGGAAGCCCCCGCCTCCCTGCCCTGGTTGACCATCACCACCACCTGTCGCACGCCCTCCACGGCGCAGAGCTGGGAATACCTCAGCCTTATGGCCTGGAGTACCTCCACCACCTCCTGGTGCTCCATGCGGGCCAGGGTGCGGTCGTGATCCGGCGTGAGGACGAGCACCTCGTGTCTACCGCGGGCCCATGGTCCGCACCCCGGTCCGGCTTCCTCCACCAGGGCGGGATAGAGGTTCGGGATAAGGCGCAACTTCCAGCCGGGGCCGTTTTCTGGTCCACCTTCCCTCCCCACCGCCCAGATCTCAGGGGGGGTCATGGACTCGTGCCCCGGGCAGAAGGGGCACTCGCCTTTCCACTCGGCCCCTCCTCCCCCCGGCCTCCTGGACCGGGCCTCGGATATTATCACCGGTTGTCCGGTCAGGGAGTTGAACAGGATGACCGGGGGCTTTTCCGGGGAGTTATCCATCGATGGCCTCTCCATCCTCTTGCCCTTCCCCGGCCTCGCCGGCGCAGGTTCCACCGGCCTTCCTCTCGCGCTCATCGTCTTCCCGGTGATCCCGGAGCGGCCGAGGCCGATATCCCAACACCCGCGCGGGCACTCCCCCGACGATGGAGTAGGGAGGGACGTCTCGGTTCACCAGGCTCATGGCCCCGATGACCGATCCCCGGCCCACGGTAACGCCCCGGAGGATGACCACCTTCGTCCCCACCCAGATATCCCCCTCCAACCTCACCGGGCTCTTGCTTATCCCCTGGGAACGGATGCTCATCTCTGGGTCCCAGTAATTGTGGTCGAAGTCCACTATGTAGACCGAGTCCGCGAAGAGGCATTCCGGGCCTATGTACACGCCGGCGTAGCAGTTCACCGTGTTGTCGGAGCCGAAGACGGTCTTATCCCCGATGTAGAGCTCTCCCTCGTGGCAACGAAGGGCGTTGTTCCTGCCGATCCAGACGAACTTGCCTATGCGCATCACGGCTCCCTTCTTCACCACCACCTCGTACTTGCGGGGAAGGAACACGAAACCCTCCGTCTTCACCCGGGGATGGAGGATCTTGAAGCGGATGAAGCGGTAAAGATAAACCCAGAAGCGGGGGGTGTACATCCGGTTTTTCACTATGAACCGCACGTTTTCCGCTAGCCTCTTACGGAAGGGGACTGGATCCCTGCTCACCTCGACTCTCCTCGTTACCTACTGCCCCGCGACCCTGCCGGTAGGCCTCGAAAGCCTCATTTCTCCAGGT
>JBBFMI010000308.1:0-2159 GCA_037478635.1 Candidatus Geothermincolales bacterium
CCCTCCGCCCCGTCTTCCCCCATGCCCGTGAGGATCACCCCCACGGCGTTGGGCCCCGCGTAGCGGGCTACCGAGTGGAAGAGCACGTCCACGCTGGGCCGCTGGTGATGGACCATGGGACCGTCCTTCACCCGCACGTAGTACCGGGCCCCGCTCCTCCTTAGCACCATGTGCTTGTTTCCCGGGGCCAAGAGGGCGAGCCCGGGACGGAGGGCATCGCCGTCTTTTGCCTCCCGGACGTCCATCTCAGAAACGGAGTCGAGGCTGGAGGCGAAGGAGCGGGTGAACATCTCCGGCATGTGCTGGACGATGAGGGTGGGTGGGCCGCCGGCGGGAAAGCGCCGGAGGACGCGGCGGATGGCCTCGGTCCCCCCGGTGGAGGCCCCGATGGCCACCAGTTTCAGGGTGGTGCGCAGGGGAGGAAGGGGGGGCAGTTTGTCGTCCGAGAGGTCGTCGGTCTCCCGCCTCGGGGCCAGGCGGGATACGTCGGCCAAGGCGGCGGCCTTTATCTTCTCTTTCAGTTGGAAGACCACCTCCTCCACCGAGTATGGACCTCCCGGCTTGCTCATCACCTCCACCGCGCCCAGCCTGAGGGCCTGGAGGGCGTTGTCGCTCCCCTCGGGGGCGAGCGAGCTCAAAACCACCACCGGCATGGGGTGGTGCCTCATGAGCTTCCTCAGGAAAGTGAGGCCGTCCATGCGCGGCATCTCGATGTCCAGGGTCAGCACGTCGGGCTTGAGCCGCACGATCTTGTCCCTGGCGATGAAGGGGTCGGGCGCGGTGCCCACCACCTCGATGTCGGGGTCGGCGGCGAGCTCGCGGGCGAGGATCTGGCGGACGATGGCCGAGTCGTCCACCACCAGCACCCTGATGGGTCGGGAGAATTTACCAGCCATATTTTCACACCCCTCCCGTCACCGCGCCCGCGAGATCATGTCCCAGGCGTGACGGAACTCTCGTCGCTTTCCTCGCGGGCCGCGGAATATGCCACTTTCTGGTAGATCGAGGGCTTGCGGTATCTGAACGGATTTTTGATCCTGGCCAGGCTTTCCGAGTGCCCCACGAAGAAATAGCCGCCGGGCGCGAGGTAGTCGTGGAAACGGTGAACCAGTTCCTCCTGAGTGTCGCGGTCGAAGTAGATCATGACGTTGCGGCAGAATATCACCTGGAACGGGCCCTTCATCGGCCACGGGTCGGCCAGGTTCAGGTAGTGGAACCGTACCAGGCGGGATATGGCAGGGGAGACCCGGAAGTAGTTCTCGCCGCCGCTTTTGAAGCGGGTGAAGTACTTGAGCCTCCACTGGGCGGGGCAGTCCCGCAACTGGTCTTCCCGGTACACCCCCTCCCGGGCCCGGGTGAGGGCCTTGACCGATATGTCGGTGGCGAGGATCAGCAGGTCCCGGGCGTCCAGGTCCCGCATGTGCTCCCGCAGGAAGATGGCGATGGAGTAAGGCTCCTCGCCGCTGGAGCAACCGGCGCTCCACAGCCTTATCCTCTCCTCCGGCAGACTCTCGAGCCAGGGTATGACCACCTCCCGCAGGAACTCGAAGTGCTCCGGCTCCCGGAAGAGGCGGGTGAAGTTGGTGGTGAGGCAGTCCACCATTATGCGCACCTCGTCCGGGTTAGCCTCCAGGTATTCCAGGTATTCCCTGAAACTCGGGATCCCCAGGGCCCGCAGCCTCTTGCTCAGGCGGTTCTGGACCAGGAGCTTCTTTCCCTGGTGGAGGTTCAACCGGGCTATCTGGTAGGCCATGGAGCTTATCTTGCGGAATTCCCTCTCGCCCAGTTCGTATCCGGTTATCATCTCGCGGGTCCCTCCCCAGCGCCTGCCTGGACCGCCGCGGGCCGACGGAGCTTCCCGAGCCGCTAAGAACCGCCGTTCCGGTCTCGATCCGTGACCTGGATATGTCCCACGCTCCCTTTATCCGTCCCCGGGTGCCCGTTCTCCCGGGCCCGCGGTTTCCCTGGCCGGTTCTTCTCGCCCGTTTCCTCCTTGCCCGTCGAGGAATCCGGCGTTAGGGCGATCCGGCGCGTTGGCTTTAACCTGCCTGTTCGTCCCCGTTGCCCCTTGCGCGTTTACGCCGGAAGCCTTCGACCGGGGATGGATCAGGGGCAAGCGGGTTTTCCTCGCCTTGCCAGCCGACGGGCCGCCTCAGAAC
>JBBFMI010000309.1:0-2147 GCA_037478635.1 Candidatus Geothermincolales bacterium
AGGTGGGTGCCCAGAGAAGGCTCACCATTAACGTGAACCAGGTGGTGGGACCCGGCAAGGAGGTCTCGGTTTACCTGCGGACGGCGGGAGAGGTCTTCGCGGAACGGCCCATGTATTTCCGGTATCAAGGCACGGGCGGTTACAGCTGGACGGGAGGGCATTCCGCGTCCGGGGTGGACGCCCCGCTGCAGAGGATGTACTTCCCGGAGGGTTACACCGGCGACGGCTTCGAGGAATGGCTGTGCCTGGCCAACTTCGGGGACAAGATGGCCCAGGCCACCGTCACCTACATCTATCCTGACCGAGAGCCCAAGGTGGTGAAGTACAGCGTGCCGGCCCGGCGCAGGGTGACCCTCAACGTGAACCACGAGGCGGGGTCGGGGACCGATGTGTCGGTGAAGGTGGAGGCCGACCGGCCCCTGGTGGCGGAACGGCCCATGTACTTCAACTATCGGGGTGCCTGGGACGGGGGCCACGTGGGCACCGGCATCGATCCCCAGAGCCTGCGTTGAGCGCAACGTGGCTTTAGGGGAAAAGCGGTTCCTGGGCGGCCCGCCGGAGACGGGCCGTCCGGTGGTCATCGGAAAGCGCTCACGCCGCAGAGGATGGAAAGGGGGAGGCGGGAAGCCTCCCCCGCCTTTGTGGATCGGAGCAATGGAAGCTCCGCCCACCATGGGTTTGCGGCCGCGGGGAAGCGGGACTTTCCCCCTCCTTCGAGTGTCGAGGCCGTGGGGAGAGTGGCGGCCGCGAAGCCAGGATGTTCGGGGTCCTTTGCCCGGAGGATGAGAAGGTGCTTTTGGGTCATGGGTGGCAGGGCTCATCATCGGGCAGGTCATGGTGGAAGTATCGAGGTTGAACGGTTGAGAAGGTCGCACGACCGGGATGGTGGTCGCGGGCATGATCGACGTGGCCAGTAAAGCCTGGAAGCGGAGGATACGGTCCCTGGCCCTGTTGACCCTGGCCCTGGGGCTGGCGTTCTGGGCGATAAGGGGATGTGCGTACATGCCCTGGAACCGGGAGGTCTCCCGGGGAAGGGTGAGGATCACCGCTTCTCGCGACTTCGGGAAAGAGGTCTTGTGGGAGGTGGAGGAAGAGGCGGCGGGCCTTACCGCCATGGAGGCCTTGAGGAGAGTGGCGAGGGTGGAGACCGCCTACGGGGGAGGTTTCATCGTCTCCATCGACGGCCTCGCCTCGGCTTACCGGGGCGAGAATTCGGGGAAAGCGGACTGGTTCTTCTACGTCAACGGCCAGATGGCGGAGGTGGGAGCGGCCGATTTCCGGTTGAGGGAAGGGGATTGGGTGGTCTTCGACTATCATTCCTGGGAACGCTCCATGTTCACGCCGGTGCTGGCCGGGTGCTTCCCGGATCCCTTCGTGAACGGCTATCGGGAGGCTCCCGCCCGATGCCTGGTGGCACACGGGGAGGGCTTGAAGGGCGATGCGGAGGAGCTGGCCTCCGCCCTCCGGAACGCGGGCGCTGCCCGGGTGGAAACGGTGTACTTGGGAGATCAGGGCGACCCCTGGAAGGCGATGGCACAGGGCGATTACCTGATCATCGTGGCGGGAACGGACGAACTCGAGTCGCTGGAAGGGTGGAAACGGGCACTGGCCGAGGCGGAGGCCAGGGGCATCTTCGCCCTTCCCGAGGGAGACGGGCTGGTGATGTTGGACGATGCTGGAAGACCCGCGGGGAAGCTCGAGGGCGAGTGGGGCCTGGTCACGGGCCTCGCGCCACGCCTGGACGAGCCGGGCTCGGCGCTGGTGGTCACGGGAAGGGGGAAGGGATTGCGCGAGGCGTTGAGGGGTTTGCTTGACCGCATCGAGGGAAGGGACGGAAGACCCTTGCTGGCCATGGCGTACGACGGGGAAGGGAGCGAGATACCTCTACCCCTGGGAGACCTGTCCGAGGGGAAGGGGACGGGGTCATCCCCGGTGAGTTTCGGTGGAAGGTAGACTAACGGGAGATACCCGATCGTATGGAGGAGGGAAAAGACGTCGACATAGAGGGTGAGGCTTAGAGATGCTCCCCGTGTATCGTAACAAAGGCACCTTGCTCCATTCCCTTCACCTGGCCGTGGTCCTCGCCCTCGTGGCCGCGGTGGTGGTGGGATTGTTGCTCTTGGACCACCCTCTTTACCTGCTTACGC
>JBBFMI010000310.1:0-2147 GCA_037478635.1 Candidatus Geothermincolales bacterium
CCCCCCAGCAGGCACCTGAGGATGTTGGTGCCCAGCGCCTCCATGGGTCCGAGGTAGACCAGGGCCACCAGGGTGGCCAGGTTGGCCAGGCCCAGCTTGGCCCCGGGAAGCGGTATCACCGGGGGGAGCGAACCCTCCACTATCTGCAGGAGTAGCCCCAGGGCCACCAACATCCCCATGGCTCCCACCCTCCTCGCCCGTCGGTCGATGCGAGGGTATGGGGACCGACCTCGCCCTTCCGTCGTCGACCCTGCGCGGGAGGCGCCTCTAACGGTTGATGACATCGGGCCCTCCTCCTGGTGCCTTTATCTCCAAGACCACCCGGTTGGGAAGGCACACTATGCTCTCCCCCGGGCGGGATATCCATCCGGTGCGGACGCACAGCTTGTCGGGGCAGGCCGATTCCACCATGCGAACCCGGCCTTCTCGGATCTCCAGGAAGCTCTCGCCCTGCCAACCCCGTATCGAGATCTCCCGGTTTTCGGAAAGCTCCAGCTTCATCACTTCTTCCCCGTTGACCCGCACCGAGAGGGTGCCGTTGTGATTCCCCCCCGAACGGGAAACGTCCTGGGCCAGCAAGAAGAAGCTGATGGCGAGAACGCCCACCACCAGTAGGGAATCGGCCAGGGTCCAACGTCTCCTTGCCATCCTCATCCTCGCGGTCGTCTTTCCCGGTCCCGTTTCCCGGTTTCGAGCGGTGCGGGGCCACCTCGGACTTCCTCACCCCGTATTATCGCATCGACCGGTCCCGTGACCGGGTCTCTTCGTCTCCGTTGTTGAGCTGGTCGCGTTCGGGGTCGTCAAGCCCTTTGACGATCGCTCCGCTCCCGCCCGGGGCTTGACGTTACGGGTACCGGGCTCCAGCGGTCCCCATAATAATAGCTTCGTCCTCCTTTGCCCGGCGAGGCGGGTTCCGGTCGATAGGGTACCCCTTCGGCTTGGGTCAGAAGACCGGGTCATAGTGGGGCATAAATGGGATACGGGCGTTTTGCAAGGTCTCATCCCAGACAAGGAGCTTCGCCTTCCTTTGCCCGGCGAGGCAGGGATGGATCGGCCTTGATGTTATTCCTGGTAGCAAGGGGACCCGTACACGAGGAGGGAGGTCGCGGAGCAAGGCAGGCGATTCCTACGCTCGCGCGGTCGGCCGATTCGATGGTCTGAAGGGGGACGCCCATCCCGATGGCCAGGAGGACCGGCGTCACCCGTAATGGGCCGTTGCCTTGTCCGAAGTTCGTTCAGGGTATATTTACTCGACAAGTCGGGCCCTCTCCGGCATTGTGCTCGGCCTCCAACGGGTCACGTCGACGGGTGAACGTGGCATCCCGCGCGGACCCTGGATTTGCCCTCCCTCCCCGGGCGCTTATAATCTTTCCTGTATCAGAGGAAGGAGGAGATCTCATGGATGCAATGGATGTGAAGAAGGCCAACCTGGTCTTTCACGACGAGACCAGCCGGGAGTACGACAAGAAGTGGGCCATCCGTTTCGACGAGGACATGGCCCGTTTCGTCCTGGAGAAGTTCGAGCTGGGGTTGGGAGGGCCATTCCCCCGGGTGAAACGGATCCTGGAGATCGGTTGCGGGACCGGTTACGCCATGCTCAACCTGGGCATCGCGGGAGTGCTGGACGAATGTTGGGGCTGTGACATATCCCAGGGGATGCTGGACGTCTGCAGGGAAAACGCCGAGAGGCTGGGCGTCAAGGTACACCTGCAGCAGGCCGACGTGGAGGAGCTGCCCTACGAGGACGGTTATTTCGACATGGTGATTGGCCACGCCATCCTCCATCACCTTCCCGACCTGGACGCTTCCTTCCGGGAGATCCACCGGGTCCTGAAGGAAGGAGGCAAGTGCGTGGTGGCGGGCGAGCCCACCATCAACGGTCACCGCTTCGCGCGGGTGGCGAAATCCCTGGCCCAATGGGGCATAAAGGCCTACGCCCGGCTGGGAGGAAGGTTGGGGAAGAGGCCGGTGAGACTGAGGGATTATGCGCCCGATGACGGGGGGTCCCACGAGCTGCAGGAACTGGAGCACGTGGTGGACATCCATACCTTCGATCCCGAGGAGCTGTGCGCCCGGGCCCGCCGGGCCGGCTTCTCGGTGGCCCGATACGAGTCGGAGGAGTTGCTGTCCAGCTTCGTGGGCTGGAT
>JBBFMI010000311.1:0-2138 GCA_037478635.1 Candidatus Geothermincolales bacterium
CCTTCCTTCCGCTGCAGGAAAAGGTTGCGCCGGAAACATCCTCTGGTAACCCCCCGAGATTTTGAGGGGGTGAAGGCGAAAAATATTGACATCATATCTATAAAATTTATCTTATATAAGATTATGAACAAATTAAGGCTCTTGGATTTCGTGTTTCCCTTGAGGTGTGCAGGGTGCGGGAATCATCCCGGGAGGCTGATCTGCCCGGGCTGTCTCGCCGCCTTGCCCCGTTTCAAGGGACCTTCGTGTACGCGTTGTGGTCATCCCACCCTCCTGGCAGTGGATCGCTGTAACCATTGTCCGGGGGCCGGAAGGTTCTTGGATGGGACGATAGCGCTGGGGCTCTATCGGGAGCCGCTCAGGGAGATGATCCATGAGTTGAAGTACGGGGGCGTGGCCGTGCTGGCCCGCCCGTTGGGCGCCATGTTGGCGACGGAGGTTGCCTCCCGGCTCAGCGAGGGGGATTTCCTGGTCACCTTCGTCCCCGTTCATCCCGGAAGGAGGAAGGAGCGGGGTTACGACCAGGCGGAGCTCTTGGCCCGACAGGTGAGCTCTTGCCTGGGTCTTCCGTTCGTACCGCTGCTCAGGAGAACAAGGCCCACCCGTCCCCAGGTCGAGCTGGGATTCGAGGAGAGGAGAGAGAACGTGAGGGATGCCTTCCAGCCCTCCGCTCCCTGTCTCTCCGGGAAATCCCGGGGCAGGTCGATCCTGCTGGTGGACGACGTCTTCACCACCGGGGCCACCCTCTGTGAGGGGGCGAAGGTCCTGAAAAAGTGGGGGGCGAAGTCGGTGGTGGCGTGTGTTCTCGCCCGTGACCTTCCAGAGGTTCCCGGGTTGGGCCCAAGGCTGAGAACCAATAATACCAAATAGCTATTCAACCTTGCGGTTCCCGTGCCGATAATCTCAGCGGAGGCAAAGAAGGGAGGCAAGGGCAATGCAGATATCCAGGGATGAAGCGCGCCGCATCATCCGGCGCCTACCGGAGATAGGCGGAGAGGTGCGGGATGACGCGGTCCCTCCGATCCGGGAACTCTTCGGCGAGAATGGGCCTAAGATACTCGAGATCCTAAACGACCTTCCCGAGGTGCGCGTGGACAAGGTTTTACGGCTGCGGACCGCGATTATGGAGAGGCGTTACCAGGTCCCGGCGGAGAAGGTGGCGGAGAAGATGATATTCAGGGCCCTGGCGGATCGCATCGCCTGATTGGGATCGCGGGGTACCTTCTTAGCACCCAGTGACCTTGTAGTCCACCTCCAAAAATCGATTTCCCTCGGCCATTTCTATTTCCCCATGGGATTAACCCAACCTTCCGCTTGCCGGAACTTACCGAACGACGGTGCCTTGCCGCGCCATCCGCTCTCCCGCGTCTAATATAATGTTGGGGAGGCTTCCGCCCGGGTCTGTGGTTGAAAGTCGATGCCAGCCGCAGGCGAAGCGACCCACGTAAGCCAACTATTGGTTGGTGAGCATGGTGCGGCTTAGGGGTAAGTCCTGCCCGGCATCAAGCCGGAGAAGCGTATTAGTGGCGTACGTTCGGTAACTCCCTATGGAGCGGACGTACGCTGCGAGGCGCTCAGCAGGCGAGTGTGGGGGCAAAGACCAGGTCAGCCGGGTCGGAGGTCTCCCCCGAAAAGGCGTCCCGGGGCGGCGAAAAGGGGTCGGCTGGTTCCACGGTTTGCGGGCCAAGAGGCCTTATGCTACCTTAATTCGCGTCGAGAAAAGCCAATTTATCCGGGATAGATAGATGAAATGGTGCGGCTCGGGGAGATTCGAAGCCCTTGCCCCAAGGCCGGAAGAAGAGGAAGGGAGAGGATATGCAGATCATCGTGAAGGGTAAGAATCTGGAGGTCACCGACGCGTTGCGCAGTTATGCGCTGGAGAAGGTGGGAAGGATAGAGCGTTACTTCGATCGTATCCTGAAGACGGAGATAGAGCTCAGCGTGGAGAGAAACCCCAAGATATCCGAAAACCAGGTGGTGGAGGTGACCCTTTTCACCAGCGGTCCCATCCTGAGGGCAAAGGAAGCGGCCCCCGACATGTATCAGGCCATCGACCTGGTGGCGGAGAAGTTGGAACGGCAGGCCCTCAAGGCGAAGAAGAAGATAATAGATCGATCCCATCATGCCAGGAACCCCTT
>JBBFMI010000312.1:0-2123 GCA_037478635.1 Candidatus Geothermincolales bacterium
GTCGAGGATGACGCCGCGGTCGTTGAAGAGCTTCGCCAGCACGCGGTGCACGATGGTCGCCCCCACCTGGGACTTGATGTCATCGCCCACTATGGGCAGGCCGTACCTGCGGAACTTGCCCTGCCAGATCTCCTCCTTGGCCACGAAGACGGGGATGCAGTTGACGATTCCGCACCCGGCCTTGAGGGCCTCCTCGACGTAGAAATGGGTAGCCTTCTCGCTCCCCACCGGCAGATAGTTCACCAGCACGTCCACCTCGTGCCTGGCAAGGGTTTCCGCCACGTTTACCGGCTCCGTGGGGTCTTCCTTCACCGTCATGCGGTAATATTTTCCAAACCCGTCCAGGGTATGGCCGCGGTAGACGGGGGCGCCGAGGCGCGGTACGTCGCATATCTTTATGGTGTTGTTCCTGCCGCTGACTATCGCCTCCGAGACGTCCTTGCCCACCTTGTCCGCGTCCACGTCGAAGCCACATGCGATCTCGATGTCGCGAATGTGGTAATCGCCGACCTTCACGTGCATGAGTCCCGGTATCAGGTCGCCTTCCCTCGCGTCCCGGTAATATTCGATGCCCTGTACCAGGGATGAGGCACAGTTTCCCACCCCCACTATGGCAACTCGAATCTTCTTCATCTGCAGACCTCCCTCGAACCCTTGTATCTATCCCGCTCCGGGCGGTGATCTCTTGCATCGGCGTAGATATCAAGCCTGTATAGGCGTGGCTTTCTCCAGTGCGCCGTCCTCGATGGCGATTTTCCCACCTCCCTTCTCGTCTTTCCGAACCGCCTCGCGCTCTTTCTTACCGTCCTGGATGTGCAGCCTTTCCTGCGCGATCAGATCCTCCAGCCATCGGATGTCGCTCTCCAGCAGTTCCTGCCGGTGGCGATAGAGTCCCTGCCGGTAGCTGTCCGGTTCCCCCTCCCGCGCCTTCCCGGAGCCGCTCAGCTCCTTCAGCCTCTCCTCCAGGTAATTCCTCCGCCTCTCCAGTAGCCACAGTCTCAGCTCGGGTTCCATGTACTGGAAGAAGGCCAAGCGAAGGCTGAACTTGTCCCCGTCGGTTATCTCCGACTTCTTGCGGGTGTCCACCAGGAGCCTCTGGAAGGTCTCCTCTCCCTCGGGCGTTATGCGGTAGACGTAACGGTTGCGCGTTTTCTCTTTTACCGTGTACGCCTTCTCCACCGCGTTTTTCGCCTCCAGCCTTTTCAGGGCTGGGTAAAGGGAGCCGTAGCTTATCTTCCAGAGGTGGCCGAGGAGGTAGGACAGCCTTTTCTTCAGCTCGTAGCCATGCATGGGCTTTTCCTTCAAAGCCCCGAGAATCGCCAGCTCCAGCACTTTACATCCTCCTCGTCCGCCCCTAGAATCTTCCCCAGGGCCGGCTTACGAAATATCAGCTCGATATATCAAACCGATATATCTATTCGATATATTAACCGACCCTCCCTTCCCACACAAGGCCCCGTGCAGGGGATTATTGAATATCCGGCTCGAACAGGCGAGGAAGCCGTCAGCATGGATGCCGCGCGGCGCTCGACGGGGACGACCTCTTTCAAGCCCTGTCCGGGGATCCTCCTTGAGCTGGTTTTTCCCGTAACCCGAATTCACCGGTCGAGCGGCAGCGGCCGCGCGCTCACGGCGATCATGGCAAGGGGTTTTCCTTTGACTCATCTTCTACAGTTGACCCCCTATTTTGACCCCTTTCGCGTGTAAAACTCCAGGTAGATAGATTCTGGCTTGCGAAACGCGCTGAAATGTAGTGCCACGTATAAGGGGAGTAATTAGGCTAATAGGTCTTGTAATAGGCATAATAACATGGTAAGTTAGTAGTGATATGTTCATCCGTGAGAAGACCGTCCAAGGCCGTACCTACCTCCAGGTGGTGGAGAACTACCGGGAGGGTGGGAAAGTGCGCCAGAAGGTGATCGCCACCCTGGGCAGGAAGGAAGAACTGCAGGCCTCTGGCCAGATAGAAGGGGTATTGAGATCCCTCTCGCGATTTTCGGACAAGGTCCGGGTCATCGAGGAGTTCCGGGAGGGAAAGATCGAGGCCAAGCGGGTGCAAAAGATCGGCCCCGACCTCGTCATGGGAAGGCTCTGGTCCGATCTGGGCTGCGACGCCGCCATAG
>JBBFMI010000313.1:0-2122 GCA_037478635.1 Candidatus Geothermincolales bacterium
CCGGGGCGGGCATCATCGCGGGGCTCGCCTCATCCAACCTCCCCGCCAAATGGGTTTTCATCTTGTTGGGGGGTGCAGTCCTCTTTTACATAATCTACCAGCTACCCTGGCTGGGGGTGGCGGTGGCCATCTTCTTCAACCTCACCCTCCCCCAGGCGGGCCCCACCTGGAACCTGGGCATACAGGTGGCCGTCGCCGGGGAGACCCGCGGGATACACTTCAACATCCACGAGATAGTGATGGCGCTTACCTTCGTGGCCTGGGCCGTGAGGGCCTTCACGGGGAAGTCGGAATGGAGAAGGAGCAGCCCCATCGCCTTCGCCATCCTGCTTTACGTCATCACCAACATCATCGCCTGCTTCGTCGGCGTGATCCACGGGGGTAGCGTCCTGGTGATGGGCTTCCGGTTCATCAGGACGGTGGTCTTCGTCTACGTGTTCTTCCTCGTGCTTAACCTGATCGTCACCCGCCGCCAGATCCTGGGGATCGTCGTCCTCATGATGATATGTTTCACCCTGGTGGCGACCTTCGGCCTGGTGCAGAAGGCCATCGGTCAGGCCAAGACGGAATACATAGCCGAGAAGGTCCTCTCGCGCCTGGGCTATCCCAAGGAGGTGAACTACGTGGCCGGGGAGAGCCAGGCCCAGGCCTACCGCATCAACTCCACCTTCCTCCACCCGAACGTCCTGGGCGGCTACCTGGTGTTCGCCCTTCCCTTCTTCGTCAGCCTCCTGAGCCACGCGTGGCGCAGGCGGAGGAGGTTCACCTGGTTCCTGCTCCTGGTGGGGCTGGGGGTCAACCTCTCCGCCCTCTTCCTCACCGGGTCGAGGGCGGCCTGGGTGGCCGCCGGCTGCATCGCCCTGCTCTACGCGGCCTTCGGCTTCGCCGACCGACGGGTTTGGCTGACCTTGGCCACGGTGGCCATGGTCGTGGCCCTGGTGCTGGTGATGTTGAACCCCCCCGAGTTCGTCAGGAAGCGCTTCACAAGCCTTAGCGCCAAGGAAGCGGCGGAGGCCCGCATGTACCAGTACCGGATGGCCTTCGACTTCTTCCTCGAGCACCCGTTCCTGGGCCTGGGGATGGGTATGGAGGGACAGCGGATCGTGGAGGCCAACATGCGGGAGACGTGGGTGGCGGTGGAGAACGCCTTCCTCACCTACCTCGTATCCCATGGGCTGGTGGGGTTCGTCCCCTTCCTATCCCTGTTCATCGTCTACTGGTTCTGCCTGTTCCGGACGAGGAAGGGCTCCCGGGATGACCCCTTGCTCTACTTCCTGAGCGAGGCCTTCCTCCTGGGAATGGTCGGTTACGCGGTCTCGAACATGTTCGGGGCGTGGCTCCTCTTCGCCATACCCATGCTGACCCTTTTCTGGTTTTTCCTGGGCATGGGAGCCTCCATCCACAACCTCTTCCGCTTGGGCGAGACGGCCATGGGAGAGGTGCCGGCAGGGGAATCCGCTCGCGGCATCGGAACCATTCCCCGTCCGGTGCCCTTCACCGGTTAAAACCCGGTTCCACCCCCGAGGGGCTGCTGCCTCGATCCCGCCGTGAATTACCATATTATGGTATTTACCGAAACGCCCGGGGATCCTTTTTGACTCTTGTTCCCGGGGCGGAGCATCAATACCAATATATGGCACATTCATATGGCACATCCCTCACTCTCCGGCACACACGGACAGCGGTCCGAGAGGTCGCCCGACCGGTAAGCATTCCTGACAGCTAAGCCAAGAAAGCGGGCCATTCACTATCTTTTGCCTGAAAACGTTTTGCACGATAACGGGCATCGCTCCCATCCCGGTTGTCTCGAAGGGTGTGGGATGGCTTTTTTTGGGGTATAATCTTACCGGTAGCCGAAACGTGGGGAGCAAAACCGTGAGAAGGGGGGAGTTGGCAGATCCAAGGTTCAAGGGGGCATGAAACGAAGCTCGGTTTTCCGCCCCTTTTTCCATGCTGGCAGGCAAAAACTGCCTTTTTCCATAGTCATACATCGAAGATTCGGGTGGCCATAGATGGCTGAAAAATTTTCTCGAGCGTGCAAGGGAGCCGAGGTGAACCGGTCCGGGCAAGGCCGGGGCACCGCCGATGGGAGGTGAACCGAATTGATCAACGTGAGAAGATG
>JBBFMI010000314.1:0-2117 GCA_037478635.1 Candidatus Geothermincolales bacterium
GTCCCAGGCCCGCAGGTACCAGTGACCCATGCCGAAGACCAGGGAAAGGGGATACACCCGCCTGGAGGTCATCTCCTCGCGGCCATGGACGTAATATTCCATCTCCACCACTTTTTTCTCCCTGGCCGCCCGGGATAGGTCGTCCACCGCCGCCCTCTCCCGCCCGATGTCCGGGACCTCCACGCTGCCCTCCACCTCTTCCCCCTCCACCGGCACGGGGATCCCGAGGGCCTTTTCCATCTTGGCCAGGGCGCTCCTCAAGGGTCGAGAGGTGGACCTGCCCACCATCTTCTCCGCCGCCTTGCAGGCCAGGTACATCCCCGCCAGCTCGGAGGAAGTGAACATGAGGGGGCGGGAGAAATAGTCGGCCATCCGGATGTAGACCCTGTCCCCGTCCAGCTCCACGTCGATGAGGTCGGCGGGGGTATAATCGGGCTGGCCGCAGCAGAATATGGTGTCCAGGTCTCCCAACAGCTGCTTTCGGCTGACGTTGAAGACCTCGCAAAGCTCCTGGACGGTGCATCCCTGGTGCTTGATAACGTAGGGTATGAGGGAAAGGAGCCTCTTTATCCTGCGGGAAGCGTCACTCACGGTCTCCTCCCTTCAGCCTACGCAGCATCTCCTCCAACCTCTGGACCACCTTTGCCCTGAGCTCGGGGGGAGATACCACCACCGCCTCTTCCCCGAATCCCATTATCCAGTTGATCACTCCCTCCTCGTTCCTGACCTTCATGTGGAGGACCCCACCCCCATCCTCCTCCGACTCGAAGGAGTAACGGTCTCCCAGGTCTCTCTCCACCATCCAGGCCACCTTGGGGGAGAAACGCACCTGGGCGCGGTACTCTCCCTCCCCTTCCTCGAACTCCCAGGGCAACTTCTGTGAATAGTCCTCCAGGCGAAAGCCCGGCGGCCTGTCGAAATCCGGCTCCACCTTTCCCGGGTCTGCCTGTTCGATCTCGGACCTGATCCGGTCCAGGCGGAAACACCTTATCTCCTCCCGGAGATGACAGTATCCCACCAGGTACCAGCAGCCTCCGCGGTAGAAAAGCCCGTAGGGATCCACTTGCCGCGGGCTGGGAGCTTCACTGCTCAGGGACTGGTAGGAGAACGTGACCCTCTTGCGGTGCAGCACGGCGTCCCACAGTCGGTGGAGGTCCTCCCTCATGCCGGAAGAACCCACGAAGTACATGGGGAAGGAGCCCCTGTCCAGGAAATCTCCCTCGCCGTAATCGGGGCTGAGCTTCAGGAAGGCAGACTCCGCCTCGGGCGAAAGCGGAAGCCCCTCCGAGACCACGGCCCTCGAGACCAGGAAGAGAGCCGCTTTTTCCTCCGGGGTGAAATCGATCTCGGGAAGGTAGTACTCCTCCTTGGGGATCCGGTACCCCAATTCCTCGCCGAAGGGGTCGAGGGGCTCCACCTCGATGGGCACGCCCATCTCCCGGAGCTCTTTCTTGTCCCTCTCGAACATCCGCTTAAAGGAGGCGGGGTTTTCCTGCTGGTAATCGAGAATGGCGTCCCTGATCCTCTCCAGGGTGACCGGTCGCTTTGCCTCCAGGAGCATTGCCACCAGGTTTATGAGCCTTTCAGTCTTCGACATACTGCCCCCGCCTCGCCGAACAGGTGTTAAAGGTCCGGGCGTTGTCACCGCCTGTACATATTATGGACCCAAGACGCCCCCGATGGAAAAGGAAGAGGTCAAGCCGGAACCTACTCCCCAGAGGGAAGGAAACCCGAGAGTCTTCCACCGGCCAAATAGGCCTCGAGGCGGCCGTTAGGAGGATGCCTACAAGGGGCACGAAGGGGGGCGGTCCAAGGGAGCGGCGGCAGGGAAAACGCGCGCTCGAGATATCGCGCGACGGTCAGGTGCCGGATCCTCCCACCCCCTCCACCGGGTCCACGCCGAGAAGACCGAGGGCGCGGCAAGGGCATGGAAAAGGCGAGGAATTATGTCACTGCCCGGGGCCAGAATAGGTGCCGGGAGTAAACGGGACGGCAAGATCTCCCGGGCAACCCGGATCATAGGATAGCGAGAAGAGGTGATGGTCATGAAAGACAGGGGCAGCGTTTCCAAGCGGCGCCGGGCCAGGGAGGCCCTGGTGCTGGCGGCCCTTTTCTTG
>JBBFMI010000315.1:0-2116 GCA_037478635.1 Candidatus Geothermincolales bacterium
GCCTCGTTGAACGGAAAAGAAAAGGCGGGCCATGCCCGCCTCGCCCTGAGGTTACTGAGCTACCCGTCTCCGCTCGGACGGGATGAAGCTCGTCCGCGGAAAGGCTATGCCCTCTCCAGGACGATCGCCACCCCTTGCCCTCCGCCACAGCAAAGGGTAGCCAGGCCGTAGCGTACGTCCAGGTCCTTCATGGCGGTGATGAGGGTGAGGAGGATGCGTACACCGGTGCATCCCACGGGATGACCCAGGGCAATGCCGCTCCCGTATATGTTGGTCCTCTCCGGGTCCAACCCCAGCTCGCGGATGCAGGCCAGGGCCTGGGCCGCGAAGGCCTCGTTGAGCTCCACCACCCCTATGTCCTCCAGTTTCAGGCCTGCCTTCTCCAGCGCCTTGGGGACCGCGTACACGGGGCCTATGCCCATGATGTCGGGGTCCACGCCGGCGTAGGCGTAGGAAACGACCCTCGCCATGGGCTTTTTACCCAGTTCCTTCATCCTGCTCTCGGCCATGAGCAGCAGGGCCGCCGCCCCGTCGTTTATCCCCGAGGCGTTGCCGGCGGTGACGGTTCCATCCTTCTTGAAAGCGGGCGGGAGGCTGGCCAGCTCTTCCAGGGTGGTCTGCCGGGGATGCTCGTCGGTATCGAACACCACCTTTCCCTTGCGGGTCACGATCTCCACCGGGACGATCTCCTCCCGGAACTTGCCCGCCGCGATGGCCGCCTGGGCCCGTCGCTGGCTCTCCAGGGCGTAGGTGTCCTGGTCCTCCCGGGAGACGTTGTACCTCTCCGCCACGTTCTCCGCGGTGAGCCCCATGATCAACCCGTTGTAGGGGTCGGTGAGGACGTCGGTGAGGCCGTCTTTGAGCTCGCTGGCCCTCATTCTCTTCCCGAAACGCAGGTCGTCGTTGTAGTAGGGTATGTTGCTCATGCTCTCCACGCCGCCGGCGAGCACCACCCTGGCGTCGCCCAGCTTTATGGACCGGGTGGCCTCGATGACCGCCTGCATCCCTGAACCGCAGGCCCTGCCCACCATGCTGGCCGGCACCGTATAGGGCACTCCGGCCTTCAGCGCCCCGATCCGGGAGGGCATGCAGAGCTCGTCGTAGCGTACCGCCACCTGCCCGAAGATGACCTCGTCCAGCTCGCCTCCCTCGATGCCGGCCCTCCTCAAGGTCTCGGTTATGACCAGGGTCGCCAGGTCCACCGGCTTGAGATCCTTGAGCGAACCGCCGAACCTTCCGATCGGAGTCCTACAACCGGCCACGATGTATACCTCTTCCATGTCGCCCTCCTTGCTTCTCCGCCATCTGCCGCCAATCGTAACGGAGCTCAAAAAGCAAAACCGGTGCCTCCTCGATGGCCCCCGATAAAGGTCAAAACCCGTTCTGCCCCGCGGTCCTCAGCGCCGGCTCGCCAGGAACCTCTCCACGGAGCGGTCATAGGTCCTCTCCACCTCGGGAGGGAAGAAGCAAGCCGGCAGCTCGCCGTGGCTCCGGTGATAGTGGAGGCATTCGCAGCAGTAGCCCTTGCGGGAACACGGCTCGTAGGTGCAGTTGCACCTCTCGAGGTTATCTCGGTAGTTCTTGCATTCCTTGATCTTCACCACCTCCCTCCTCTTCCCGGAGAGCCTTCCCCGCCGCGATCACATCGTGGGCTCCGGGAAACCTCCGCGAACCACTTGAAACGCGTCCTCGTCGCGCGGGAAAGGGCGGACTTCTTTTACGACCGAACCGAAACGACCGAACCGATATTAACAACCCGGGGCGGGGGGTTCAACGGGGACCGGGCAGTCAGAGCACCGCGCATCCTCCCCCGGGAAACCCGCACGCAGGTATCCGAAAGCGGAGGCGCGCCGCGTAACGGATCGGAGTCGAGAAGGCATGCAGGCCTGGAAAGCAACCACCGAACCTCGCCCCGTAGCCCTCCGCCTCGCGCGGTAGGTCGTGTTATCGCCAAATCGTCAGCCTTTTGCCCGCAGGCTATGACCTAACCTCCGGCGTCATGGAGGATCCTGTATATCACCACCACGTCGCCTTTCCTTGCCCCTAACCGGGAAGCAAGACTTGCCCCGTTGAGGGCCACGCCCACGAAGCCGGAAGAATCGTCGAAGACCAGGGG
>JBBFMI010000316.1:0-2114 GCA_037478635.1 Candidatus Geothermincolales bacterium
TCCAGGGCGGTGAGGAAGGTTATGCTGGCCAGGGAGCCGCTCTGGGAGATCATGCAGAGCCTGCCCTGGGCGGGGAACATGCCGGCGAACAGGGCTACCTTTCCGCGGGAGGAGTATATCCCCATGCAGTTCGGCCCCACCAGCCGCAAGGTCGATCCCTCCAGGGCCTTGACGATCCGGGCTTCCAGGAGCCGTCCTTCCTCCCTGCCGGTCTCGGAGAAGCCCGCCGTGTTCACCACGCAGCCGGCCACCCCGGAGCGGGCGCATTCATCGACCAGCTGGGGCACGGAGGTGGGTGGCACGCTCAAGATGGCGAGGTCCACCTCCTCGGGAAGGGAATTTATGGAGGGATAGCACTTGAGGCCCATCACTTCATCGTGTCTTGGGTTCACCGGGTACAGGTTTCCCTCGAAGCCCATGTCCAGCAGGGAGCGGAGAAGAAGCGTGCCAGGACTGTCCGGATCGCGGGAAACCCCGGCCACCGCCACCGAGCTGGGGAAGAAAATGCGGTCGAGGGATTCTTTCAGGCGGCGATCCATGTATCAACCACCGTTGGCGCTCTCCGGTATGGGAGGGCAGAGGCGCAGGGTCCTGGGGCGATATTCGTATTCCCGGACCGCCTTCTCGTATATCTCCATGGTATTCCGGGCGATGCGGCGCCAGTTGTATCTCTCCTCGATGAATTTCATGGCATCCCGGCTCAGGCGCTGGGCCAGTTCCTGGTCCTTGAGAACCCGGATCATCGCCTGGGCTAGGGAGTCGGGGTCGCCCGGCCGGAAGCGGAGGCCCGTTTCCTCGTGCACCACGATCTCCTTCAGGCCACCGGTGTCGGCGACGATGACGGGGCAGCCGGCCACCATGGCCTCCAGCACCACCATGCCGAAGGGCTCGTAAAGGCTGGGGACCACCGTCAGATCGGCGCTCTTGTAGAACTTGACCAGGGTCTCGGAGTCCACGAAGCCTAGCATCTTTATCTTGTGGCTCAAACCCAGCTCCTCCACCAGGGCCTGGAGGGCCCTGGCGTGGGGCCCGGTGCCGGCCACCAGGAAGCACAGGTCCGGCACCTCCTCCAGGACCTTGGGCATGGCCTCGATGACCGTCTGCACGCCCTTTTCGTACACCAGCCGGCCCACGAAGAGGACCATCCGGCGGTCGGGATAGACGAATTGCCGATGGATGCGCCCGCGGTCCGGTTCCACCCGGAAGAGGTCGTACTCGATGCCGTTGGGGATCACGGTAACCTTGTCCGGGGGAAGCTCGAAGATGCGCACCACCTCGTCCCTCATGTAGTTGCTGCAACAGATGGTGCACACGCTCTCGTAGGTCAACCACCATTCCACCTGGTGGATTATCTTCTGCATGGGGCCGGGCAACCTGCCTTGATGCCTTCCGTACTCGGTGGCGTGGATGGTGGCCACCAGGGGGATGCGATAGGCGTGTTTCAGGGCTATGGCCGCGTGGGCGACCAGCCAGTCGTGGGCGTGGATCACGTGGACCTTGCCGATCCTGTCGTTGAGGAGCGGCACGGACCTTTCCAGCAGGGCCACGTTGAACTGAAGGGTCCAGGGCACCCAGTCGTCCTGGGGGATCTGGGGAGGGTAGAGGGGAACCCGGTATATGTGAACTCCCTCGGCTTCCTCGTAGTCGGGGGCCCCCTCCGCGTCCTTGGTCACCACGTGGACCCCGACTCCCAGGCGGGCCAGGTTCACCGCGAGCTGGTGGACGTGGGTTCCCAGTCCTCCGACTATCCTCGGGGGGTATTCCCAGGAAAGAATCAGTACCTTCACTTAATAACCCCCAGGCAGTAAAAGGGGAAACAAACCCTCTCGACCAAAATGCAATTCTATAAAAAAGGAGAAAGATTGGCAATTATGGTAATTTTTGGGATATATGTCGATTGATACCAGGCGATTTCATCGAGATATTCAGGTATCCCAGAACCCCGGTTCCAGGAAGGGAAAGGGATTGTCGAGAAGCTCCAGGCGGGGGAGGGATACCCGGAGCCCCTCCTCGTCGCCCGCCGCATCGACACCGTGCCGGTGCCCACGACGGTCGGTCCGCGGCGCGGCACGGGTGAGGCGTTCGGCACCCTGCCGGTGCTCGCACCGTACGCC
>JBBFMI010000317.1:0-2103 GCA_037478635.1 Candidatus Geothermincolales bacterium
GGCGAGAAGCGCGTACGCCGGGTCGCAACGCTATCCCGTGCACTGGTCGGGGGACAACTCCAGCACTTTCCACGACCTCTTGTGTTCTCTGCGGGGCGGCCTCAGCCTGGGCCTGTGCGGCTTCACCTTCTGGGCGCAGGATTGTGGCGGCTTCACCGGCACCCCCACCGATAAGCTCTACATCCGTTTCACCCAGCTCTGCATGCTCAACTCCCATATCCGCTACCATGGCGGCGGCCCGCGTTTCCGGGAACCATGGAATTACGAGCCGGAAACGCAGGATATAGTGAGAGGCCTCCTGGAGCTCCGGTACCGCCTCATCCCTTATATCTACTCGGAAGCCCGACACCTGGCGGCCCGGGGGTTGCCGATGATCCAGCACCTGGTGCTGGAGTTTCCCCACGACCCCAATGTCTACAACCTGGATGACGAGTACCTGTTCGGGAGGAACCTCCTCGCCGCTCCCATCCTCACCGAGGAGGACGAGCGCAGGATATATTTCCCGGAAGGAGGATGGTACGATTTCTGGACGGGCGAACGTTTCGAGGGTCCGAGGTGGATTTCCTATACCTGTCCCATCGAGCGCGTGCCCGTATTCGGGCGGGAGGGGACCATCCTGCCGCTGGGACCGGTGATGCAGTACGTGGGGGAGAAGGGTCTCGCCGACGGCCTTCTCCTCGTGATCTTCCCTCGCCCCGACGGCTCCGCCGCGTACCTGCTCGAGGACGAAGGGACGTCTTACGGGCTGAAGGCGTGGGTGGAGGGTGGCGAGCCGAGGATCTCCGTGGAGCCGGATATCCGTGGGGTCAATGCTGAGTGGCCATCGGGTTACGCCTTTCCCCCTCGTGAGGGAAGCGATGGGTCGCCGGGTTGAGGGCTGCCTATCGAGGCGGTTACCAAAAACCGGCAGGGTATACTTCCCGCCCCGCGAAGCCTGTACGGTCATGCACGCGACATGCGCCGGGGAAAGTTAGCCCAGGCTGGCCACGGGACCTGTTTCCTCCGTCCAGAGCGATTACAAGTGCCAGGTGCATGACGCGTGCCCCCCCATGCCCTGGTTGGGTGAATTAAAGTCCTCTCCGCCTTGTAAGTCAGGCTCGTAAAGATGGATCTTCCTGGACGCCGAGGGCGTTCCTCCGCCGTTGCGGAAGTTCTGCCCATTCCCCGGGTTGATGTATTATATGACAGGCACTTTCATGACAGACCTTGTTGATGGACCCGGATTCTTAAGGAGAAGGGGAGGAAGGAATGTTCAACGGGATATTTCACATCCGCAAGCCGGAGAACGAACCGGTGCTTTCCTACGCGCCGGGCAGCAAGGAGAGGGCGGAACTCAAGGCCGCCCTGAAGGACATGCTGGCCAACCCCGTGGAGGTCCCCTGCATCATCGGCGGGCGAGAGGTTACCACTGGGGATCTGGTGGAGATGCGCTGTCCCCACGACCTCTCGCAGGTTTTGGGGTCCTATCACCGCGCCGGCGTTAGGGAGGCGGAGATGGCCATCGACGCCGCCAACGAGGCCAAGCTGGCCTGGAGCGAGATCGACTGGTCATCGCGGGCAACGGTGCTGCTCAAGGCGGCGGAATTGCTCAGCGGCAAGTACCGCCAGGTGCTCAACGCCGCCACCATGCTGTGCATGAGCAAGACCTGCCACCAGGCGGAGATAGATTCGGCCTGCGAGCTCATCGACTTCTGGCGCTTCAACCCCTATTTCATGACCCAGATCTACGACGACCAGCCCATCTCCACCCACGGCGTGCTCAACTACATGGAACACCGGCCGCTGGAGGGGTTCGTCTTCGCCATCACCCCCTTCAACTTCACCTCCATCGGCGGCAACCTGCCCACCGCGCCCGCGCTCATGGGCAACGCCGTGGTCTGGAAGCCCTCCTCCGACGCCGTCCTCCCCGCCTATTACATCATGAAGATCCTCAAGGAAGCGGGAATGCCCGACGGCGTTATCAACATGATACCGGGACCCGGCCCCTCGGTGGCCCCGCCCGTGCTCAACCACCTGGACCTGGGAGGGGTGCACTTCACCGGCTCCACCTACGTTTTCTCCACCATCTGGCTGACCATAGGCTCGGACATCCGCAAGTACTTT
>JBBFMI010000318.1:0-2095 GCA_037478635.1 Candidatus Geothermincolales bacterium
CTTGGAGAACTTTACCAGCAGCCTTCTCGCCTGACCCCTCGGATCACTGCGCGGCAAGGCTGATCCTCACCTCCTCCCGGCAGGCCCCGCACTCGGAGCAGGTGCCGAAACGGCAGTCGGGGGTGGGTTCACCCCGAAGGGCCCTCTCGTATTCGGACCAGAGGAATCCCTTGGCGACGCCGCAATCGAGGTGGTCCCAGGGCAGCACTTCGTCCCTGTCCCTCTCCCTCTCCACGTACCAGGCCATGTCCAGCCCCTCAGCCTTCACCGCCTCCTCCCAGCGGGAGAAGGAGAACTGTTCCGTCCAGTTGTCCAGGCACCCGCTCCGGGCGGCCCTTACCACCACCGGGAAAAGGCGCCTGTCTCCCCTGGCCAGCAATCCCTCCACGTAGCTCATCTCCCGGTCGTGCCAGCGGAAGGTCACCCCTTTCATCCTCAAGGCCTCCCGGAGGATGAAATGCCTGCGGGCCACCTCGGACAGGGACATCTGGCGGACCCACTGGAACGGTGTGTGGGGCTTGGGGACGAAGGTGGAGATGCTCACCGTGAAATGCATCCCGTAAAGGGGCTCATTGCTCCCGCCCCCCTTGAGGATCCGGCGGAGCAGGTGCCCAATCTCCTCCACGTCCTCCTCCCGCTCTCCAGGAAGGCCGATCATGAAGTAGAGCTTGACCCTCCTCCATCCCTCGGCGTAAGCGGCATGGAGGGCACGGTACAGGTCCTCCTCGTCTACGCCCTTGTTGATCGAGCGACGGAGGTCCTCCGAGGCGGCCTCGGGGGCGAAGGTAAGACCGGCCCTCCTGACCCGGCGGAGCTTCGCCGCCAGCTGCACGGAGAAGGTGTCGGTCCTGAGGGACGGAAAGGACACGGTCACCCTGGCGGGACCCATGTCCTCCGCCAGGCGTCCGGCCAGGGAATCGATGCGGGAATAGTCCGGGCTGTTCAGGGAAGTCAGGGAGATCTCCTCGAAACCGGTGGAATCCACCATGTCCCTGGCCAGCCCCACCAGGAGCTCCTCTTTCCTCTCCCTGACCGGACGGTAGATGTATCCGGCCTGGCAGAAGCGACATCCGCGCGTGCATCCCCGGAAAATCTCCAGGCTGGCCCGGTCGTGCACCGATTCCACCAGGGGCACCAGGGGACGCCTGGGATGGAGGAAGGCGTTCAGGTCGGAGACCACCCTCTTCCTCACCGGGAAAGGGGCACCAAAAAGCGGCTCCACCTCGGCCAGGGTGCCATCCTCCCTGTACCGCGGCCGGTAAAGGGACGGCACGTATATCCCCGGGATCCGGGAGAGCTCCCGGAGAAAACCCCTCCGGTCGCGGGAGGAGGACCGCTTCCATTCCCCCACCGCCTCGGTGATCTCCCCCACTGCCTCTTCCCCGTCTCCCAGGAGCAGGAAGTCGAAGGACTCGGCCAGGGGCTCGGGGTTGAAGGCTCCCGGCCCACCTCCCACCACCAGGGGATCGTCCTCGCCCCTCTCGTCGCTCCTCAGGGGTATCCCGGAAAGCTCGAGGATCCTCAAGACATTGGCGTAGTTGAGCTCGTGCTGGAGGGTTATTCCCACCAGGTCGAACTCCCTGAGCGGCCGGCGGCTTTCCAGCCCGAAGAGGGGAATGCCCTTCTCAGCCATGAGTTCCTGCATATCCGTCCAGGGAAGGTAAGCCCGGTCGGTTAGGGCATCATCCCTCTCGTTGAGGATCTCATAGAGGATGGCAATTCCCAGATGGGACATCCCGAGCTCGTAAATGTCCGGATACACCAGGACCCAGCGGACCAGGTTGGTGTCAAACGGCTTATGATAAGAATTCACCTCGACCCCCAGATACCTGCCCGGCGAAGTAACGCGATGCAGGTTCCGGTAAAGGAATTCCTTAATTATCTCCTTCAAGGTGCATCCCGCCCTTTCCAGGTCTTCTCTTTTGTCCAAAATCGCTCAGCCGACCCCGCTCCCGCGGGAAACGGCCCATAGAAGGATGATAAGGGAAACCGGGTTTTCGTGCACCGACCGGTTTCAATCCGGCGGGGTGAGCGTGTCGGGCAACCGAAAAGCCGTCAACCAGGCAAGACCGGATCCTCTCCAACTTCCCCCTCG
>JBBFMI010000319.1:0-2082 GCA_037478635.1 Candidatus Geothermincolales bacterium
GGAGGCCGGTGGACCTGGTGATGGACGGGAGAAGGCGGCGTTGAAGCGATCGAGGAATAGACCTCCCACGTGGGTCCTGTTGTTCATCGTCTTCGCTCTCCCATCCCTTCTCGCCTTTTTCTTCCTCCCCACCGGTTTCGTGCTGGAGGGACCGGGCGCCTCTTTCGACCTGCTCTCCCGGGTGGAAGTGAGAGGTTGGGACGTATTGCAGGATGGAGGGGAGTTCCTCCTCACCAGCGTGTTGGTGGACGAGGCCAGCATGGCGGAGGTCCTGTTTGCCCTGGTCAGCCCGGATTACGAGCTCGCCGCGACGAAAGAGGCCGGGATAGAGGAGGACACGGAGTTCAAGGATGACCTCTATACCTGCGTGAGCCGGATGAGCGCCTCGGCGTTGGCCTTGAAGGAGGCAGGTGCCCCGGTGGAGACGAGGAGGTTGGGGGCCGCGGTGATGGAGACAGCGCCGGGCTTTCCCGCTGAGGGAATCCTGAAACCGGGTGACGTGATCCTGGAGGTAGAGGGCACGCGCATCCTCGGGGCAGACGAGTTGAAACGGGCCATTTCGAGGTATTCCCCCGGAGTGGAGTTGGAACTCGCCGTGGACGAGTTGGAGTACGAGGACGCGGCAGCCCTCACGTTCAGGTTGGCGGGAAGGGCGAGAAAGGTCCGCGTGAGCACGGCCGAGTCAGACGGCGAGCCGGTCATCGGCGTGGTGGTGGCGGATTGGTTCGAATACCATTCCCCGGTGGAAGTCATCTGGGACCTGGGGTCAGTCAGGGGGCCTTCGGCAGGCCTCATGATGGCCCTGACCCTCTACGGATTGCTTTCCCGGGAGGCCCTTGCCGGGGGGAAGAAGGTGGCAGGGACGGGCACCATAGACCTGGAGGGAAGGGTGGGTCCTATAGGGGGCCTCCCCTTGAAGGTAAAGGCCGCGGAGAGGTCGGGGGCCGAGGTCTTCCTTTACCCGGAGGAGAACGGGGACGAGGCGCTCTCCGTGGAAACGAGGATGCGCATGATCCCGGTGGGAAGCTTCGATGAGGCGCTGAAAGCGCTCAGGGAGAACGCGGATTGACTTCATGGCGGGATGACCGCCGGTGGGCATCACTCTCCCGCTTACATGTCGCCGGTCCTTATGCAGACCGGCATAGGCCCGTAGTTGGACCAACATAAAGCCACGACCAGTCGCGGGTCCGTCCCTATCGGCTGTTTATCCCTGGGTGCCCAACCAGGCCAGCCAGCCTTTGCGTTTTCGGACCCATGGCGCGCTTTTCCGGTTTTCCACGTATGCCCTAGGGTCACGTATGCCCTGGGGGAGGTGGAGTCCTTCGTCCCGGTTCACGCGGGTTAAACGGGTTACCTGGCCTACTCGATGAGTAAACCCTCAGAGGAAAGGGAGCGTGGAGGGAGAAAACCTAAAAGAGAGGGAGCGGAGGATAATTGGCGGAACAAATTCGCCAAATTGTACATCAAATGCTAAAATGATGATTAGAAGAGCTAATTATACCTGAGGAAAGGAAGGAGTGGAAGTTGACTGAGGGCACCAGGACCACGGGGATCGAGAGCAAGAACATCGCCGACATCATGGAGATGATGAGGCAGCTGGTGGGCAAGGTGGTGCGGCTCTCGGTGAAGGAGTCCAAACCCAAGACTCACTGGGAGGAAAAGGTCGGGGTGATAGAGGGAGTTTACCCCACCGTTTTCTTGTTCCGTTACAAGAACAGCCGCAACGTGGACGAGAGGGTGGCCTACAGTTACGTGGACGTGGCCATCGATGACGTGAAGATCCTGGACAACTGAGAGGGCCGTGGGCCCTGGGTTTGACTTTAACCCCTGCCTACAAGCCTTCAACCACCTTATATTACCCCTCGCGCCAGGACCCGAGCGGGGTTATCCTTTTCCTTAGTTGTGGGCGTCCGCGTCAGCTCCCATCGATCGAAGGGCGGGGCGGATGGGTCGCACGTGTTTCACGGACTTGGGGGACCTCTCCTGGATGCTTGAGATCGGGAGCCTGGGGGTGGTGACTCCCCTCGCGGTTCACGGGTCCCACGCCCATTCAGGGCGGCGGTATGGGTTGGGGAAGGTGAA
>JBBFMI010000320.1:0-512 GCA_037478635.1 Candidatus Geothermincolales bacterium
CGACCGATGCCAAGAGGGGGGAAGCGGTGTTCGCCCTCCAGCACGGGGCCACGGAATTGGACATGGTGATCAATATCTCGGCCCTCCGTTCTGCCCGGGATGCCAGGGTCAAGGAGGATATCGCCGCGGTGGTACACTTAGCCCGGAGGTACGATGCTGGGAAAGGAGAAGGCCACGTGGTGGTCAAGGTGATCCTCGAGACCGGTTTCCTCACCCGCGAGGAGATGAAGAGGGGGGCTTTGCTGGCAAGGGAAGCCGGTGCCGACTTCGTGAAGACCTCCACCGGTTTCGGGCCCAAGGGGGCGGAACCAGATGAAGTGGCTTTTCTCCGCCAGGTGGTGGGCCCGGGCTTCGGCATAAAGGCCTCCGGGGGGATAAGGACGCTTTCCGACGTGATCCGCATGGTGAAGGCGGGGGCAAACCGCGTGGGGACGAGCAACGCGGGAAACATAATGAGAGAGTACCTCCAGCATTTTGATTGGCGTTGACCCGGGCGACACCGGAAGGTCATC
>JBBFMI010000320.1:522-2074 GCA_037478635.1 Candidatus Geothermincolales bacterium
GTTTCTTTCGCCGCGTGGCCTTGATCCTACCGCCGTGCGCCCTAAATGCGCCCTGAAAAGGCGGGAAGACTCCATTGGCGGTGTACGCCGGGATACGTTCAACGTGACCGGTCTTGACCCGTTCGGATCACGAGCTGGCATTGATGGTCGGAAGGCTTTGATGTCCGGAGATGTTTCGCCCCCGCGTGGAATGGGATCTCCAAAAGAGGATTTATCTTGGCGAAAAAAGTGGCCCCAAGTAACCTTCCGGCCTTTTTCCCTTCCGGTTCACCTCCGGCTTCCGCCTTCGGTTTCCTTCAGGGTCTATAACCTTCCAGCTACTTGGGACCAATACAAAATATACTACGAGTTTTGGTGCTAGTCAATAATTTTTTTAGATAATTTTTTGGATTTCTGGATCGCTGGCCTACCGCGTGCCCGCTTCCGTCCCCTTGCTTGCGTTGCCCAGCGCGATCCTCGCCCCCCTGAGCCTTCTTCCCAGGAAACGCTCGGTGAAGTCCACCGCCAGGGCGAGGCATTCGAGGTCCACTTCCTCTTCTTCCGTTGTTTGCCGCAACTCCTGTTTCAGGAGTCGTTCCGCCCTGGATACCACCCTGGCTGGAAGGTGATTGATTCGGCCCCGGTTGGCGTCGGAGGAAAGGCAGTCGGCACAGATAAAGCCTCCTTCCTCCAGGTCGATGGCCAACCGTTCCCCGGCGGGACTCCCGCCACAGTGCAGGCAGCGTTCAAGGCATGGCCGGTAACCCACCAGGGCGCAGAACTTGAGCATGAAGGCCGCGGCCAGTGGGAGGGGCGGCCCCTCCTCCATCGCCTTGAGGGTCACGCACAGGGCAGGATAAAGGCGGGGGATGACCTGTCCTTCCTCCAAGCCCTTCTCCACCGTCTCCAGGACCGCTTCGCCGAAGAGGTATCTTCGGTAGTCCTCCCTTATACGGGGATGGGGGTCTATAACTTCCACCTGGGTGACCGTGTGCAGGTTGCGGCCGCGGTGGAGTACCACCTTGACCCGGTTGAAGGGCTCCAGCCGTCCGCCGAACTTGCTCTTGGTCCTCCTTATGCCCTTGGCCACCGCCCTGACGATGCCCGAGCCCGAGGTGAGAAGGACCAGTATGCGGTCGGCCTCGCCGAGGTCATAGGCCCTCAAGACTATCGCCTCTTCTTTGAAGGTGGCCAAGGCGGGTCGTTACTCCTCCTTCACCCGGCCGAACTTCCTCTCCCTCCGCTGGTATTCGCGGATGGCCTCCGCCAGGTGGCGACGGCGGAAATCGGGCCACAGTACCTCGGTGCAGTATATCTCGGTGTAGGCGAGCTCCCAGAGCAGGAAATTGCTGATCCGGAGCTCTCCGGCGGTCCGGATGAGAAGGTCCGGGTCTGGCATGTCGGGGAGGTAGAGATAGTTCCTGAAGGACTCCTCGGTGAGCTCCCCGGGGTCGAGCTTGCCCTCCCTCGCGTCGGCGCAGATGCGGCGCACCGCGTCCACTATTTCCGCCCTCCCGCCGTAGTTGAAGGCGATGTTGAGCTGCATGCCGGTGTTGTTCCTGGTGAGCTCCAT
>JBBFMI010000321.1:0-2073 GCA_037478635.1 Candidatus Geothermincolales bacterium
GGAGGGAGACGCCGTCTTCCTCTCCCACCGGGAGACCATGAGGGCCCTGGAAAGGGCCCTGCGCCGTTCCGGGTTGCCCCTCTGTTACAGCGAGGGGTTCAATCCCCGGCCCAAGGTGAGCTTTTCCCCGGCGCTCCCGCTCGGGGTCTCCGCGTTGGCCGAATACCTGGAGGTCAAGGTAGACGGCCAGGGGGACCTGGAGATGGCCAGGGAAAGGATGAACCAGGCCCTCCCCCGGGGCCTCGCGGTAAGGGAGATAAAGCCCATGCCCCTCCATATCCCGAAGCTCTCCCGTTGGGCCAGGTATGGCCTCTACCGGGTGGAGAAGGACCAGCGGGGAGAGAAAGAAGTCTCGCATCTGGTCCTCTCCCTGGCTGGCGAGGAACAGGGAAGGCTCCGGGAAGCCCTGGAACAGCTGGGGATCGAGGAGCTCGGCGGCGGGGAGGCGCGCGTTACCCGCACGGGGATATACGCCTCCCTTTACGAGGCGGTGGAAGACGCGGGCGGGAAAGCCCTTTACTACGACGGCAAGGAGAAGGTTTTAAGGGAATTGGAAGGTGATGAGCTTTGATTGGAAGGTGGTGGAAACGGAAAAGGCACGAGGAAAGGCTCAGGCCGGCCCACAAGGAGATGTTGGTGGCCTCCTACGGTGACGAGACCAGGATAGCAGTCCTGGAGGAGGGCAAGCTCCAGGAGATCTTCGTGGAGAACAGGGACCGCAGGTCCATCGTGGGCGACATCTACAAGGGAAAGGTCCAGAACGTACTGCCGGGGATGGAGGCCGCCTTCGTGGACATCGGGCACCGGCGTAACGCCCTGCTCTACGTGGGCGACATATTCATCCCCCAGGGAGCCCAAGGAGGTCGCCGGGGGAGGCCGGAGATCGGCCGATTGCTCAGGCCCGGCCAGGAGGTGGTGGTCCAGGTGACCAAGGATCCCATGGGGGGCAAGGGTGCCCGGCTGACCACCTACCTGTCCATCGCCGGAAGGTACCTGGTACTTCTCCCACAGCTCCCGACCATAGGCGTGTCCCAGAAACTCGATCCCGCGGAGCGGGAGAGGCTACGGGAATTGGCAGAGAGGATAAGGCAGAACGGGATGGGGTTGATAGTGCGCACCGCGGCCAGGGGGGCCAGGGAGGAGGATCTGCGCAAGAGCTATGGCTACCTGGTCAAGCTCTGGAAGAACATCCAGCGGGAGATGCAGAAGAAGAAGGCGCCATCGCCTCTCTACCTGGAGCCGGAGCTGGAGATCAAGGTGATGCGCGACGTGCTTGACTCCTCGTTCGACCGGGTGCTGGTCGATTCGGAGAAGATGTACAAGAAGATCCGGCAGTATTTGAAGGAGGTCAGCCCCGAGCTGGCGGACCGGGTGAGCCTTTACGACGGTTCACGGCCCCTGTTCGAGGCCATGGAGGTCAATAGGCAGATAAAGGACGCCTTGAAGAGGGAGGTGCAGCTGCCCTCCGGGGGGACCATAGTCATCGATCACACCGAGGCCCTCACCGTCATCGACGTCAACACTAAGAGCTTCGTGGGGAAGAACTCCCTGGAGGACACGGTGCTGCGGACCAACCTGGAGGCCGTGAGGGAGATTGCCAGGCAGCTGCGGCTCCGGGACATCGGGGGGATAATCATAATCGACTTCATAGACATGAACGAGCCCAAGAACCGGAAGAGGGTACTGCGTGCCCTGCACCAGGAACTGGAGAAGGACCGCACCAAGGCCTACGTGGTCGACCTGACCAAGTTAGGGCTGGTGGAACTCACCCGCAAGAACGTGTCCGAGGGCCTGCTGGAGGCCTTCAGCGAGAAGTGCCCCGTTTGCGATGGCAGGGGCGTGATCTTCCGGGAGCCCTGACCTATGGACGGTTGCCCGGGATCCGCGCCTTGGTGGCAGGCAGCCACTCGGAGGAGGTCCCGGGGCGAGGATCGTGTTCAAGGCCCGACGCCAGGCACGTGGCCTTCAAGGCATTTCTGGTCAAGATATTTCGGGGTGGGACAAGGCCTCAGAGCGATGGCGCGATCCAGAGCGGCAAGGGAGCTGAAGATAAGCCCTCCCGAGAGGCGGGGG
>JBBFMI010000322.1:0-2055 GCA_037478635.1 Candidatus Geothermincolales bacterium
CCGCGGGCTGAAAAAGAGATTGAGGAGCGAGAAAAAGGCGGGCGCGTGACCAAAACGGCCTGTCCGGGCGACCGTTTCTTACCCCGCCTGTAGGCAAGCCGGGCTCATGGCACGCGGAAACCCCGGTTCCCCATCCGGAGACGGCTCGCCGGGAGCCCAACGGGGCGAGAAGAAAAGGGATAATTATAACCGGCCATCGCCGACACAAGCCGGGGACCGTCATCGGCCATCGGGTGAGAGGGCGGGGAGAAATCCCCGGAATAGGCGCTGGAGATCCACCCGGCACAGCCCGGGGTGGGTCATTGGTCGCCGGGGAAAACCAGAGGGGGCCCCTTCCGGGACCCCCTCATTCATACCTTTTCCTCGACAACCCGGGCTCACGGGCTCAAGCCCGGGACTGACACCGATCCGTCTTTCAATGATCCCTTTCCTTCTCCGCCAGGGGCACGAAACGGTCCTTGAGCTTTTCCACCACCTTGGGCATGGTGGTGTATTCCATCTCGTCCAGGGGCAGCCTGTGGGGCTCGAAGGGCCCGTGCTGGCGGTAATAATCGGCGATGTCCAGGGCCCTCCGGCGAGCGTTGTCGTAGCTGGGATCGGCGAACATGTCCCGGGGTCCCACCAGTTTACCGTCCTTCAGCTGGAAGCCCAGCGCCACCACCCTCGGGGGCCCGTCGAAGCGGGTGGGCGTGTCCCAGTCCATGCCCACCGGCATGAAGGGACCGTGATGGCTACCCCTCATCCAACCGGCCACCGTGTAGGGGAAGGCGAAGGGCTCCAGGACCTCGCCCACCGCAGGAAGTCCGCTCTGGCACCTAACCGCCATAACCGGGTCATCCTTGCCCACGTAACGGCCGGCCATGAGGAAGAGGCGCTGGGTGGAGGTCACCGCCACCGGCTCGTCGCTGTCCTTGCGGAAAACGTGCTTTATGACGTAACGGGAGGGCGCGCCGATGAACACCAGCATGTCGTAGAGCTCCTCCGGGCAACTGAAGATGATCTTCTTCTCCTCGATCAGGTCGTGGACCTCGAAGCGGAAACCGTCGTGCATTGTGGGGTCGATCACCAGTCCGGCGGTGTTGAAGGGGTCGGCGAACATCTTGTACAGGGGGAAGTTCCAGGAACCCGGCTCGGTCTTGTCGGCCAGGAAACAGATGACGGGCTCCGACTTGCGCTCCTCGAACTCCATCTCGGCGAACCCCGGACCCATGCCCCGGAGGTTGCCCGAAAAGGCGTCGGTGAGAATGTCCTGCCCGGCTCCGTACTGTCCCAATTCCTTGGCTATCTCGGTGATGGCCTTGAAGGTGTCCCAGGCGAAGCGGTGGATCTCCTCGTTGTCCGGCCCCTTGGTGTGGGTCATGATAAGGGCTATGTCGTCGCCGCACTTGGCCTGGCAGTAATCGATGATGAGCCCCTTCTCCTTGGCCTCGGCCAGGGCCTCCCGTGCCCTGTCCAGCATGGCCGGGTGGACGTCCGAGTGGCCCACGTAGCCTCCCACGTCCGCCTTGATTATGCTCAGCGTGACCTTCATGCTTCACCTCCTGACTTTCCCGAGAAACCGGCTATCCCTCCGATCATCGCCGAACCTTCCGGCTGACCACCAAATATTGATTAAAGCGCCCTCTCCGGTTTTCCCCACACTCACATACTTATACCCATCCACGGGTCTGTTATCACGGAAAAGCCGGCTCAAACAGCATAAAGGCCGACTTCCACCTCACCGAAGCCCGGAACAACGAGGGCTATTATAATAGCCATTGCGTCGTTTTGAAAGGAACGACGGGAATCCCGTCGGAGGCCCCGCGGTAAGCCTTCGACCAAGCTGATGGAGGAGGTCGGGGATGGCCGAAGGCAAGAAAGGGGAAAGGGCATCGGAGTGCTCTCCCGCCCACTGCTGGCACACCATGGGACAGGAGGAGGTGGAAAGAGCCCTTTCGACCTCGGTGGAAAGGGGGCTTTCCGCGGAGGAGGCCCGACGGAGGCTCTCCTTCCACGGACCCAACATCCTCAAGGAGGAAAGGCCCACCCATCCCATCGCCCTGTTCCTGCGCCAGT
>JBBFMI010000323.1:0-2037 GCA_037478635.1 Candidatus Geothermincolales bacterium
TGGGGGTCAAGGGTTCCCAGCTGGGCATATGGTCTTACCTCGTGCTTTCCCTGGTGATCGTGGATCTCCTGTATCTCCTCCTGTGGATAATCCTCCGGCGCCCGCCGCTCCCCCTCGATTTCGGCGCCCTTTCTCTGGCGGCGGGGTTTTTGTGCATAGCCTTCTTCAACCTCGCCTTGTCCTCGAACGGGCGCATCATCGAGGTAGCGGCGGCGACCACGGGCATGGACCCTCGATCCCTGGTGGGACCGCAGGTGGGTTTGAGCAGGTATACCCAGCTTCCCGCCTACCTGGTCCTGGTAAGCCTGATAGCCATGCCACTGGCGGGGTTGGCCAGGCTCTCCAGGAGGCAGTGAGGCTTGATGAGGGCATGAGAGACGGTGAAAGGATTAGACACTGATAAGGAGGCTCCTGGTCAATCGTGGTAATTGGCGAGGAGGAGCGCGGATGAGCGAGGCGTACGAGCTCTTCCAGGAGGGCAAGAGGCTCATAAGGAAAAGGCGGCCTCGCGAGGCGGTGGACCTGCTGCGCAGGGCCAAGGAGCTGGAGCCGCGCAGGGGCTCGATCCTGGAGGCCTTGGGCATCGCCTACTTCAACTCGGGGCAGACGGGACTGGCCACCCGTGAGTTCGAGGAGGCCCTGGAGGTCGATCCCACCAACCACTTCGCCCGATACGGGTTGGGATGCTGCCTTTACCGCCAGGGTAGGTTGGCCGAGGCGGTGGGGCAGGTGAAGCTGGCCTTAGCCATGGCGCCGCAGGTGGAACTGTATTCCGAGACCCTCAGGCGTTATCAGAGGGACCTGGAACGGGAGGCAGGGAAAGGCGGGCGAGAGGCCAGGCCTGGATGATGACGTCCCTCTCGTCGGTCCCACCCCGGGTTTCCGTGGAGATTCTCGTCATGGGGGAGTCCGTCATATCTCGATACGAGGGGTTGCTCCTGGACATGGATGGCGTGATATACCTCGATCGCCAGCCCATCCCGGACGCCCTCCGTTTCGTCAGCGAGGCCCGGGATATGGGAAAGAGGGTCCTCTTCCTAACCAACAATTCCCGTTACACGGTGGGGGAATACGCGGCCTGGCTGAATTCCATGGGGCTCGATTGCGAGCCGGACTGCGTCTTCACCTCGGCGGTGGCGACCGCCGATTTCATCGCCGAGAACCTGGACCCCAGGGGAAGGACGGCCTACGTCATCGGGGGTCCGGGATTGCGGGAAGAGATGGAGAGGATAGGGCTTGCCCTGGTGGAGGGCGAAGAGGCCAAGGGGGCGGAGCTGGTGGTGGTGGGATGGGACGTGGAGTTGAGCTACGAGAAGCTGAAGGTGGCCTGCCTGGCCATATCCCGGGGCGCGGAGTTCATCGGGAGCAACCCGGATGCGAGCTTCCCCTCTCCCGAGGGCATATGGCCGGGCGCGGGCGCCATCATCGCCTGCCTGGAGACGGCCACCGGCAGGAAGGCCACCGTGGTGGGAAAGCCCAACATATACATGATGCAGTTGGCCCTGGCCAGGTTGGGGACGACGCCCGACCGGACCCTCATGATAGGGGACAGGCTGGAGACGGACGTGTTGGGGGGCTGGAGGGCCGGGATGGATACGTGCCTGGTGCTCACCGGCGTGACCAGCCGGGAAGACCTGGAGGGTTTTGAGCCCCGCCCCGATTACGTGGTGCAGAGCCTCCTGGAGCTGCTGTAGGAGCCTGGGGTGCCATGCTGCTCGACAGGGAAGGGGCGAGACGTTGGACGGAAGGCCTGGCCCAGAGGCTCATCCCGGGGGAACCTGATGCCTACCGGAGGTTCCTGTCCCTGGCCAGGGAAGCTTGTCCCCCGGGGGGAGTGGCGGTGGACCTGGGCTGCGGCCACGAGGACTACCTGGCCTTCCTGGACGGCTGGGCATCGGAGCTGGTGGGGATCGACCTCGACCCGCCCAGGGAGGGCCTTTATCACAGGTACCTTCGGGGAGACGTCCAAAGAGGTATCCCGCTGCCCGACGGATATGCCCACCTGGCCGCCTCGAAGTTCCTCCTCGAGCACCTGCC
>JBBFMI010000324.1:0-2036 GCA_037478635.1 Candidatus Geothermincolales bacterium
GTGGCCGTTTCTCATCTCACCGGTCACGAGCTCACCGGGTTCGGATGCGCGGTGAAAAACGTGGGCATGGGGCTGGGCAGCAGAGGGGGAAAGCAGCAGATGCACTCGGACATAAAACCCCGGGTAAACCTGTCCAGGTGCATCGGCTGCGGGAAATGCGTCAGGTGGTGTCCCACCGGGGCCATCTCCCTGGTGCGCGGCGAAAAGGGCGTTCGGGCCCAGGTGGACGAGGAAGCCTGCCTCGGTTGCGGGGAATGCACGGTGATGTGCTACGAGGGGGCCATCGCGCCCCGGTGGGCGGGAGATCCCGGCATCTCGCAGAAAAAGATAGCCGAGTACGCGGCGGCCGTCCTGAAGGGGAAAGAAGGGCGTTGCGCCTTTTTCAACTTCCTGATCCAGATGTCTCCTGCCTGCGATTGCTGGGATTACAGCGACGTGCCCATCGTGTCGGACATAGGCATCCTGGCTTCCAGGGACCTGGTGGCGGTGGACCAGGCCAGCGTTGACCTGGTGCTGCAGAGGACAGGAAGGGATGTTTTCCGGGACCTTTACCCCTCCATAGACTGGGAGGTCCAGTTGGTCCACGCTGAGAGGATGGGGCTGGGGAAGAGGCAATATCGCCTGGTGGAGATAGGATGAGAGGCGACTACGGTCCGCCTGTGGCCGAGTGCCAGGACCCCCGCTTTACCTTTGTTCCTCCCTATTCCGCTTTTCCGGGAACCTTATCGCTGTCGGGGGTGGTTTCGAGTCCCCGCGAGGCCCGCTTCTCTGCAAGCCGTTCACTTGAAGGAACCGGTTGTATTTGAGATAAGTCATCAGATATAATTAAGACTCACCTTAGTATAATATCAAGGTCGATCATATCGACACGTACGGGTCGATCCGAGGTTCCGAGCGGAGGGGAGGAGAGCCGGGATGATCACCGAGAAGATGGAGGAATACCTGGAGGCGCTCTTCAAGCTGAGCTTGGAGTGTCCGCGCATCAACCCTTCAAGGCTGGCGGAGTACATGGGCCTGACACAGCCCACCGTCATGGACATGCTCCGGAGGCTGGAGGCGGAGGGATATGTCCGCGCGTGTCCCCCCGGCGCCGGAAAGGAAAGGGGGCACGGGGAGGGAAGGGGAAGGAGGTTCTTCGAACTCACGCCCAAGGGGATGAGGGTCGCCAAGACCCTGGTGAGAAGACACCGCCTGTCCGAGCGCTTCCTCACCGACGTGCTGGGCATGGAATGGGACGCTGCGCACCGAGAAGCCTGCCGCCTGGAACACGCCATATCCCCCGAGGTGGAGGAGAGGCTGGCCAAGATCCTGGGAGAACCTTCCACCTGCCCGCACGGTCATCCCATACCCGACGCCGACGGGAAGTTGCCGGAAGAAGAGGAGATTAAACCCCTAAGCGAGGCCTGCCCGCGGGAGAGATGCAGGATCGCCAGGGTGGAGGAGAACGACCTGTCTTTTCTGCAGTACCTGGCCTCCCTGGGCCTTATGCCGGACGTGGACCTGGAGGTCAAGGAAGTGGCTCCCTTCGGCGGTCCGATACTCATCCAGGTGGGGGATTCCCAGTACGCCCTGGGCAGGGATGTGGCATCCCGTATCTGGACCAAGGTGGCGCGGCCTGGCCCGGGACCGAGGAGGCACCGGAGGGGGCAGGCAAGGGGAACATAAAGGGGAGGTGCCAGGGTGACCACGGATGGTCTCCAGGAACTGGAAAAGCTCAGGAGCAGGACGGAGTACCTGTTCGCCTTGGCCGGTAACCCCAACGTGGGGAAATCCACCATTTTCAACCGCCTCACCGGCATGGGGGTGATGACCGCCAACTACCCCGGCATGACAGTGGGGTTCAACCTGGCGATGACCGAGTTCGATGGCAGGAAGATAGGCATCGTGGACCTGCCCGGCACCTACGCCCTGGGCGGGGTCTCGGAGGATCAGCTGGTGGCCCGGCGTGGGATTCTCGAGGGAAAGCCCGACGTGGTGATCGTCATCCTGGACGCCAACAACCTGGCCCGCAACCTGTACCTCCTCCTCCAGATCCT
>JBBFMI010000325.1:0-1999 GCA_037478635.1 Candidatus Geothermincolales bacterium
CAGGGCATAGTTGCGCTTGAACTCCTCCGCCTTCCTTATCGTATCCACCAGTTCCGCTACGGCCTTTTTCCGACCGCTCTCCCAAAGGGTCCGAAGGACGGGGAAGTCGCGGAAAAGCCGTCTCCCGGTCTCCCCTAAATCCCTATGGAACATGCTATCCCCCCTTTCCAGATCCTCATCGCCAGCCGATGCTCAACATCGCCACTCGGACATCACCCGTTCAGGGAAACGCCTGGGCGCTGAGCCCGAATGCCGCCATGTCGCATGAAGAACGAAAAGCATCCCTCCCCTACGGATCTCTCGATGATACCTTTCTAACCTCACAAAACCGGGAGCCGACAGCCATCCCCAAGGGAAATTCACATACTTGAGTATCTACATTTTAACCTCGAGTCCCCGATACCACAAGACTTTTTTAACCGCGACGCCTGACCGCGCCATATCAGCCCAGCGTAAGGGTGAAGTGGAGGAAGTTATGATTCGGGTGATGGTTTCTTCGAGAGATGAAGGTTCCACCTTCAAAGATAGTAAAAAGGAGGTGGAGAAACCCTCAGGCACCCCCGACACGTCCATCCCCAGCCGTTCTTTTAGGCATGCAGGCGAACGTTCTGCGAGGATCTATTTCTGTTCAGGATCCCTGATCATTTCCCCGCTCGCCTTCCGATGCCTTGTAGCTGGAAGGCCTGGTGAGCCCACCTCCCCGGATCACCAGATCCTGCATGAGAAGGACCTGGTTTCTATCCTCCATGTATATGGCATCTTGGAGGCTTCCCGCGTTCAAGCCGGCATTGAGAGCCTCCTTGGTCAGCTTTAGTCCCAGGGGTGACTTGGAGGCCATCTCCCGGGCCATCTCCTCCGCCTTGGCCATCAGTTCCTCGAGGTCATAGACGTGGTTGACCAGGCCTATCCGGTAAGCCTCATCGGCATCTATGATCCTCCCGGTGAATAAGAGCTCTGCCGCCCTTCCCCAGCCCACCAACCTCCACAGGAGGTAGCTGGATCCCATGTCTGCGCCGCCCAACCCTATGTTGATATAAGAAGCGCAGAAGATGGCGTTCCGGGAGGCCAGCCTCACGTCAGCGGCCAGGGCAAGGCTCAAGCCCGCTCCCATGGCAGCGCCGTTCACCGCGGCTACGACCGGTTGGGGACATTCCCTCATGCCCCGGATAATCCCGGAGAATCTCCGCTGCTTCCCATAGAGGTTCTCGCCGCCGAAGCCGCCAGACAGCAGGCCACCCTCCGGGTCCGAGGCCTCCTTTAGGTCGAGGCCGGTGCAGAAACCCCGATCCCCCTTACCCGTCACGATGATGACGCGGCAATCCAGTTCGCCCGCGCGGGAGAAAAACCCGTTTAGCTCTTCCAACATCAGGGAATTTATGGCGTTGAGCCTTTCCGGTCGGTTCAGTACCAGTTTCCCAACTGCCCCGTCACTTTCGAATTCAAGGGTTTCGTACTTCACTGTCTCTCCCTCCCTGCATCTCTGTTCGATTCCTCTACATCAGATTCCTCAGAAACATCTCTTGTGGTTTTAAATACCCCTAAAACAGGCTTCACCTTGACGTGAAAATCAATCGCCATCGCAGGGCTACTGCCGGCCACCTCCCTAGTTCCCTCAGTCCTTCAACGGACGTCATCTTCAGATTCCCTGCACATACCCCATAGGCCTTTTGCGTCTTAGTGAGCCTGCATTTCGCTCGGACCTCCAATCTCACATCATTTCTATCAAGGCTTTTAACGATCCTCTCACTGGGTAGTCTGGGGTATCTGGGGCAAGGGCAGGTCCAGGTCCCCAGCGAGCTTCCTTATGTTTATCCGGGTCTTCCCATCCTGGACCCTCACCACCACTGTCACCATGGACTTCTCGTCCCCGCCCTTTATCCAGGTGGTCTCCTCGGCAAGGGACATGAGGGGTTCGCCCAGTTTTTTCCTGTACCAGTCCACCACCGTCCTGTAGGGATCCCCGGTGACGAAATCGGCCGCCACGACACGCAGTTCTTTG
>JBBFMI010000326.1:0-1990 GCA_037478635.1 Candidatus Geothermincolales bacterium
CCCAGGCCCATCGCCAAAGCCAGGGCCATCTCGCCGCCCCGCCTGATCTCCCTGGTCATCCCCCTCCTCCGGAGGACGAGCAATCCCACGAGGATGTTCACCGCGGCGAAGGCCACCATCAGCGCGCGCGAGGAGGCGGGCCTGGCCAGGGCGGCCCCCAACGGACTTCCGGCCAGCACCGCCAGGGCGAAGGGATAAGCGGTGGTAACTCTTACCAATCCTCTCCGGTAATAGACGAAGCCGGCGGAAAAACAGGTGACAGCCGAGGTCAAAAGTCCCAGCGGGATGGCCGCCGCCTTGAAATCCATCCCCAGCCAGTAAAGGAGCGGCACCAGTATCTGGGAACCCCCTGCCCCCATCATGGAGAAGACCAGGGAGACCGAGAAAACCGCCAGGGAAACGGTGAAGAGCATCACTGTGCGACAGTCCCCCCTTCCCTCGAGAACCCTCCCTAAGTTTCCAGCATCTTCCTGAGTTCACGGGCGCCCGCCAGCAGGATGTTCCTGGCGATCAGGCTCTTCTCCTCACCAGCCAGCTCTTCCAGCAAACCCGCCTTGATTTCCATCGCCCTCTCTCGCCACCCCGCTCCTCCCCATATCACCAGGTCCAGGAGCTGGAGGGCGAGCCAGGGATTCCCTTCCTTTACCAGTTCGCCGGCCCTGTCCAGGAGGGCATCTTCACCCGCGAGGCCCACCAGCTCCCTTGCCACCTCCGCCGACGAGGGCGGGAAGAGATGGGAGGGATTGCCATCGTACCACCCGTGGTATTCCCTGAGGATGCCCTGGACCACGAAATAGGGATGCCCGTATATGGGCGCCAGGTAGGGGGACTCCGAGAACTCGGTCGGCCAAGAAAAGGATCCCAGGATTTCCTCCTGCCACAGGCCCCCGTTGAGCATCTCCACCACCTGTTCGTCCAGGTGTCTCAGGGCTCTCGCCACCACCCGGCAGGCTTCCTCCACCTTCTCTCTCCCGACGATGGGAGACCCGTGCCCGGGAAGGAGGAACTCGGGCGACAATTCGGCCACCCGTTCCAGCGTCTCCGCCCACTCCCGGGCGTATCTCTGAACCTTGAAGGGATTTCCCACGTTCGGGCACGACCAGACGAAGAAATCCGACACGCAGGCGGCCTTGAGCTCGGGGATCCACAACCAGAGGTGGTCGTCCGTCTCCCCCCGCCCATGCCTCAGCTCCAGCGTAAACTCTCCCAGCTTCAGCACTTCCTCCTTCCCAACCAGCCGGTCGGGATAGACGTACTCCCAGGGAAAAGCTGGGATTCCCTCGGGGATGTCGAACTGCATGCGGTTTATGCGCTCGTGGTAGGGGAGCAACCTCCGGTAGCGGTCGAAGCGGCGAGGGAGATCCTCGTGGGCAACTACCAGGGGACGGGGATGGCCCTTTTCCTCGGCCTCTCGCAGCAGGAAAGGTGTGCCGAAGGCGTGGTCGGCATGGCCATGGCCGTAGATCACGTAAGCGACGGGCGAGTCGGTGAGGGAGCGAAGACTTTCGACGATGAGGGGGCCGTGGAAGGGTAGGCCCACGTCGAAGAGGGCGACTCTCCCCCCGGACTCTATGACGCACGCGTTGGACCACATGCGTACGAGGTGTAGCCCTTCGGCCAGGTGGTGCACTTCCAGGTCACCCGAGAAAATCGGCTTGCTTCCCAGCGAGGTATCGCTATCCATCTTCCCTCCTCGGCCATCCAGCCTTTACCTGAAACCTTCATCCATATCCGTCACGCGCGCGTACGGTATGAAACCCCTGTCATGGGATGGATTCCCAGGAAACAGGCAAACGGGTTCGCCTCCCAGGGAATACCGCTACCTATCTCCCCTCCTCGGCCGGCCTGGCCTTCACGATAACCGCCTTAAGATTAACTTCTGCGGACCTGGCCGCGACACCTTGAAGGACCTCTCGCGACCCATCTCACGTCAAGCCTTTCGCGGACTACGGCCAGGGGGACAAGGTCAAGGGATAAACCGAGGGGGAGG
>JBBFMI010000327.1:0-1988 GCA_037478635.1 Candidatus Geothermincolales bacterium
ACAAGGTCCCCACCGGGAAAACCCTCTATATCCTGGATGAGCCCACTACCGGGCTCCACTTCGACGACGTGAACAAGCTGCTCCGCATGCTCCAGAGCCTGGTGGACGCGGGGAACACGGTCATCGTCATAGAGCACAACCTGGACGTAATCAAGTGCGCCGACTGGATCATCGACCTGGGCCCGGAGGGCGGTGACGAGGGAGGCTACTTGGTGGCGGAAGGCCCGCCGGAGGAGGTGGCACGCTGTCCCCAGTCCCACACCGGCCGCTTCCTCAGGGAGATCCTGGAAAGGGAGCTGGTGACGGAAAAGGGCCATGGATGAGCTAAGGCACAAGGCCGCTTCCCTTCCCGAGAGCCCGGGAGTGTACCTCTTCAAGGACGCGGAGGGAAGGGTAATCTACGTGGGGAAAGCCGGCTCCCTGCGCCGGAGGGTGGCCTCTTACTTCTCCTCTCGCAACCCGGACCATCCTCGCCTCGCCCTCCTGCGACAGCGCATGGCCGACCTCGACTTCATCGTCACCTCCAATGAGGTGGAAGCACTAATCCTCGAATGCAACCTCATCAAGAGATTCCATCCTCCCTTCAACATAGAGTACCGCGATGACAAGTCCTATCCATATCTTGCCATCTTCGTGGAGGATGAGTTCCCCCGGGTCATGTTCATAAGGGGGCAGAGGAGGAAGGGGGTCCTGTACTACGGGCCTTTCGCCCACGCCGGAGCGGTTCGGGAGACCATAGAGACCCTGAGGAAGGTCTTTCCCTTCCGCTCGTGCCGGGGCAGAGAGCCTGGAAAGGATAGGGGAGGCCCCTGCCTCGATTATCACCTGAAACGTTGCCTGGGGCCGTGCACCGGCCAGGTCTCGCCCGAAGATTACCGCAAGGTCATAAACTCGGTCAGGGAATTCCTGGAAGGAGGTCACGAGAAGATCATATCCGAGCTGGAAAAGAAGATGAGGGAGGAAGCCGCCCGCCAGGAATTCGAGATGGCGGCCAGGACCAGGGACAAGCTCATATCCGTGAGGAAGATAGTGGAGAAACAACAAGCCCATTCCATGAAGGACGGAGACCAGGACGTCTTCTCCCTCCATCACAACGAGCTCGACGCCTGCGTGACCGGTCTCTTCATCCGCGGGGGCCGCCTGCTGGGAAAGCGGGACTTCTTCATGAGCCTTCCGCTGGAGGTGAGCGAGGGGAGCATCCTGTCGTCGCTGCTGGAGCAGTATTACAGCCAAGCCACCTACGTCCCCAGGGAAATCATCGTCTCCCACCCGATGGAAGAGGAGGACCGGGTCCTGCTGGAATCCTGGTTGAGAGAGCGCAGGGGAGGCGCTGTCCGCATAATCCATCCCAAGAGGGGAGAGAAGAGGAGGCTGGTCGAAAAGGCCTTGGAGAACGCGCGTCACGCCCTGGAGCTTTACCTGTACAAGCAGGCTTCGGACCTCGACTGGGTCGGCCGGGCCATTTCGGGGCTCAAGCGATATCTCGGACTTCCCTCCCTTCCATTCCGAATAGAATGTTACGACATTTCCAACCTGGGACCCGAGGACGCGGTGGGATCCATGGCCGTGTTCGAGGGCGGCCTTCCCCTGAGGCGCGATTACCGCCGCTTCGTCATCAAGGGTGTCGGGGGCCAGAACGACACCGCTATGATCGGCGAGGTGGTAAGAAGGAGACTGGAAAAACTTGCTATATCCGAGAATGCGGCCGGGCCCGAGGGCGGAGGTCCCGGCAGGAGGGATTCCTTCCACAAGAAGCCAGACCTTATCGTGGTGGACGGTGGAAGGGCTCAGCTCAACGCCGCCCGAAAGGCGGCAGAGGAAGCGGGCTTTGCTGAACTTCCCATTGTATCCTTGGCTAAGAGATTGGAAGAGATATACAAGGAGGGAAGTCCCGAGCCGTTGAGGCTTCCCCGGGATTCTGAGGCCCTTCATCTCCTCCAGCGGATCAGGGACGAGGCCCACGCCTACGCCTTGGAATTCCACCGGGC
>JBBFMI010000328.1:0-1972 GCA_037478635.1 Candidatus Geothermincolales bacterium
TGTTTTTCGGCCATCCTCTTTCTTCCCTGTATGATACCAACCTGGACGGCCCAAGGCGCCCGCGAGAACTCAAAAGATCGAGTCCCATTTCTCAGGGAAAGCCCGGAAGGAATTCCCCTATCTCTCCTCAACACCGACCCGATAGGACCCGCCTGATCCTCGCCAGGGTCTCCTCCGGCCCCAAGACGGCGAGGAGATACGAGAGGGGCGGTCCCGCCTCTCTTCCGGTGAGGGCTATCCTAAGCGGCATGAACACTTCCTTGGCGTGCAGCCCCTTTTCCAGAAACGTCCTCTTCAGCTCGGAGAGGACTTCCTTGGCGCCCTCCAGGCCGTCCCAACCCTTTTCTGCGAAACGGGCGACCGCGGTCTCCAGTATCCTCTGGCCGATCTCCCCGTAAACCCACTCCTGTTCCCGGTCGCCGAGGGGCGCTGGCTCGCCGAAGGGCTGCAGGAGGGCGGGAAGCTCGCTCAGGACCGTGATGCTGTCCCTCACCGCCTCCACCATGAGACCAAAACGCGGGTGCCCCGCCCAATCCGGGGCGTAATCCTTGGCCATGTCCACCAGCCGAGACAGGGGGAGCATCTTTAGATGTTTCTGGTTGAGCCAACGGAGTCTTGCCCGGTCGAAGACGGCCGGGCTGGACGACAGGGCGGTCACGTCGAACTCCCCCGCCATCTCCTCCGGTCGCATCACTTCTTTTCCCCCCGGGGGAGACCAGGAAAGAAGCGCCAGGTAATTGAGGATGGCCTCGGGCAGGTAACCCAGGTCCCTGTGTTCCCTCACCGTCACGGCGCCATATCTCTTGCTCATCTTCCCACCGCCCGGGTCCAGCAGCAGGGAATGGTGGAGATACGAGGGCGGGTCGAATCCCAGGGCCTCGAAGAGCAGCAGGTGGCGGGGGGTGTTGCTCAGGTGATCCTCTCCCCTTATCACGTGGGTGATGCCCATCAAGGCATCGTCCACCACCACCGCCAGGTGGAACCCCGGCCTTCCGTCCGACCTCAAGATTATGAAATCCCCCACGGTAGCGGAGGGAAAGGTCACCCAGCCATGCAGGAGGTCCCGGAAGGCTATATTCCCCTCCCTCACCCGGAAACGCAGGGCTGGCTTTCTTCCCTCCGCTTCCAGGGAAGACCTGCGGTTCTCGGGGAGCTCCCGGCAGGTCCCGTCGTAAAGAGGGGGCCTTCCTTCCGCCAGGGCTCTCCGCTTTTTCCCTTCCAGTTCCTCCGGCGTGCAGTAGCACCGGTAGGCCTTGCCCTCATCCAGCAACCTGAAAGCGAACTCCCTGTATACCTCGAATCTTTCGCTCTGACGGTACGGCCCGTATGGACCCCCCACGTCGGGTCCCTCATCCCAATCGAGCCCCAGCCACCTGAGGTCACGGATAATGGCATCCTCAAAGGCGGCGGAAGACCTCTCCCGGTCGGTATCCTCCACCCTCAACACCAACCGCCCTCCCCGGGAGCGAGCAAAAAGCCAGTTAAAAAGCGCGGTCCTCGCTGAACCGAGGTGCAGCTCACCGGTGGGAGAGGGAGCGAACCGGACCCTTATTCCATTTCCTTCCAAGGATTATCCCCTCCGGATGCCGTTCCATCTGGATTTTAACTTGGATTTTAACACGGCCCGGTAAAAAAGGCCTGGTTTCTTCAGTAACACCGGGTCAATATCCCCCCTTATCAATCGTACTGCCTCTCACCCGTGAACATGCTTTCTCCTCGATCCATTACGGGATGATCCAGGCTTAAAGCGCTGGGTTCCGGAACAATCTCGATTCCACTTGCCTTCCGCGATCGGTTACCGTAAGTCGTCACGTCTTTTGAACCCGTAAGCCCAGATCTTTTTTTGCGTCCTGCTGCCACGAAAAGAAAAGGGGCGGGCTTATCCCGCCCCTCGCCGACTCGTTCTTGCCCGGACGAGATACCGCGCGGAACTTACTGCTCTCTCCTTCCCGTCCAGGTCTCCATGGAGCGC
>JBBFMI010000329.1:0-1970 GCA_037478635.1 Candidatus Geothermincolales bacterium
GGGGATAAGGCTGGAGGAGTTGCCCCTGGAGGATTACCGGAGGGTTGAGCCCGCCGTGGAGGATGACGTTTACGAGGCCATATCCCTGGAGAGGTGCGTGGAGGCAAGGGACCTGGAGGGAGGAACGGCATCCCCGCGGGTGGAGGAGGCCCTCAGGGAGGCGAGGGACTGGCTGGAGGGGGAGATGGAGAAGTGGATGGGGGGGTACCTGCACCTCGCTCCCTGATGCCGTGCCGTGTCGTTCCGGTCCCGCGCCCTCGCCGTGAACCCAAGCCGTGACGGTTTTTCCTCGTCCCGAGAGGTCGGGCTGGAGGGGTAGAGATAAGGGGTGTGGGCCGGGGGCCTGGCGCGAAGGGCCACCCGATCCACTTCGAGGTCGTGGAGGGGCGATCGTTTGGGACCGGGAAGAGCGCCCGCGGGGGACCGGGAAGGGATGAGTGGACGATCCGTGCGCGGGAGGTGTTCAGCGGAGGTCATCCATGGGCCGGGTCGAGGAGTTGAGCAAGGCCTTCGAGCAGCTGGCGGAGCTCAGCGAGATTAAGGGGGAGGTCCGCTTCAAGGTGAACGCCTATCACCGGGCGGCCGAGGTGGTGAAGGCCTACGGGGACGAGATCCTGGAGAAGGACGATATCGAAGAGCTCCGCAGGTATCCCGGGATAGGGGAGGGTATCGCCAAGAAGATCCTGGAGTTCAAGCGCACCGGCACCATTTCCAAGCTGGAGCAGTTGAAAGAGGAGATCCCGGTGGAGCTCCTCACCCTCCTGCAGGTGCCCAACCTGGGCCCCAAGAGGGCCAAGCTGGTCTACGAGGAGCTGGGAGTCCGCACCATCCAGGACCTGCAGGAGGCGGCGGAGAGCCACAAGCTGGCTGCCCTCAGGGGCCTGGGGCCCAAGGCGGAGCAGAACATCCTGGAGGGCATCCGCATGCTCCAGCAGAGCTCCGGTAGGCTGTTGCTCGCCACCGCCTATCGTATCGCCGGGGAGATAATGGACCTCATGCACGAGAGGATCCCCGAACTGGTGATAAACCCGGCCGGTAGCCTCAGGAGAATGAAGGAGACCATCGGGGACATAGACCTGCTGGTCTCTTCCACGGAAGCGGGACGGGTGATGGAGGTTTTCTGCGGACTTCCCCTGGTCAGCAAGGTGTTGCTCCACGGGGACAAGAAGAGCTCCATCCTCACCTCGGAGGGCCTGCAGGTGGACATGAGGGTGGTGAGGCCAGACCAGTACGGGGCCGCCCTCCAGTATTTCACCGGATCCCAGTCCCACAACATCCGCATCCGCGAGATCGCCAAGAAGAAGGGGTTAAAGATAAACGAGTACGGCGTGTTCGTGGTGCGGGACGAGAGCCGCATCGCGGGGGAGACGGAGGAGGAGGTCTACGCGGCCCTGGGGATGGACTGCCCTCCCCCGGAGCTGCGGGAGAACCGGGGCGAGGTGGAGGCGGCCCTCGAGGGGAGGCTGCCCCACCTGGTGAGGCTGGAGGACGTTAAGGGGGACCTCCACGTCCACACCCGGGCCAGCGATGGCATAAACACCCTGGAAGAGCTGAGGGATGAGGCGGCGGCCCTGGGATACCGTTTCCTGGCCATCACCGACCACGCCGCCTCCCTCAAGGTGGCCGGGGGCCTGGAGCGGGAGAGGATCCTCCGGCAGGTGGAGGAGATAAGGGCCTTGAACGAGCGCGGAGACTCTCCCGTGCGCCTCCTTTCGGGGGCCGAGGTGAACATCGGCAACGACGGGGAGCTGGACTACGACGACGAGGTGCTCTCCCAGCTGGACGTGGTGATAGCCTCGGTGCATTCCGGCTTCAAGCAGGGCCGGGAGCAGATTACGCGCCGCATCATCCGGGCCCTGCGCAATCCCCACGTCAAGATCCTCGGCCATCCCACCGGGAGGCTTTTGGGGCAGCGTTCCCCCTACGAGGTGGACCTGCGGGCGGTGATGGAGGAGGCGGCGGCCCTGGGC
>JBBFMI010000330.1:0-1955 GCA_037478635.1 Candidatus Geothermincolales bacterium
GTTCCTCATTCGTGGTAGTATCGTTGGCGTGCGAGGGGCTTCGGAAAGCGTAGGAAGGGCCAACCTCCGGCGGAGGTTCCGCGAGGCGCCGTCAAACGAGCTGGATCGGGAGAACGGGAGGGCGATTCCATGGACAGGACCCTGTGGGACAGGATGCCTTATCGGCTCTACCGGACAGCCCAGGAGCAGAGGTTTCTCCGCTACCTGAGAGAGCAGGTCTACCCCTTCAGTCCGTTCTACCGCCGCCTCTTCGACCACCAGCGGCTCAAGCCCGGGCACCTGCGCAGCCTGGAGGAGATGGACTGCATCCCCTTCACCAGCAAGGCGGACATCGCCCCCCTCCCCGATCACCCAGAACTCCCGCTTTCCCTGGTGCTCCAGCCAGACCCGGGAAAACTACGGGAGATCTCCCTGGCCCTCAGGGCGAAACACGCCTGGTTGAGGGTCACCAGGGGGAAGAAAGGCTATACCCGCCTGATCCAGGACGAATACCTTCCGGTGCACACCCACTTCACCATTGGAAGGACCGCCCTTCCCACCCCCATCTTCTACACGCGCCACGACCTGGGCAGGGTGAGGGAGGCCGGCCGCAGGCTCTTCGAGCTCGCCGAGCTGAAGCGGAATGACATCCTCATAAACGCCTTCCCCTTCGCTCCCCACCTGGCCTTCTGGATGACCTATTTCGCCGCCGAGGCGGTGGGCATGCCCGCCCTGCACACCGGCGGTGGGAGGATACTGGGCACGGAACGCATCCTGGACGCGCTGGAACGGCTGAGGGGGAACGTCCTGACCGCCACCCCCACCTACGCCTATCACCTGCTGAGGAGGGCCGCGGACGAGGGAAGGGATCTATCCCACCTCCACACCGTGGTCCTGGGAGGAGACGCCCTGCCCGAGGGCCTCAAGGACAAGATCCAGTCGCTCCTGAAGCGGGTGGGCGCCGAGTCCGCCGCGGTGATGGCCACCTACGGGTTCACCGAGGGAAGGGTGGCCTGGATCGAATGCCGCCCCACCGCCCTCTCCAAGGAGAAGAGCTCCGGGTACCACCTATTCCCGGACATGGAGGTCATCGAGATCATCAACCCCGAAAGCGGCGAGAGGGTCGAGGAGGGGGAGAGCGGGGAGATCGTCTATTCCTCCCTGGACTGGAGGGGAAGCGTGCTGCTGCGCTTCCGCACCGGGGACCTGGTCCAGGAAGGGATCACCTTCGAGCCCTGTCCCTTCTGCGGCAGGAGCCTGCCCCGGCTGGGCACCACCATCACCAGGGCCTCGGAATACAAGGAGTTCCAACTCACCAAGCTCAAGGGTACTCTGGTCGACCTCAACGCCTTTTACCCGCTCCTCTCCGGCCACAAGGACGTGCTGGAATGGCAGCTGGAGATAAGGAAGCGCAACGACGACCCCTACGACCTGGACGAGCTGATACTGTACATAACCCCGGTGGAGGGTATCGTCAAGAAACACCTGGAAAAGGAGCTGGTGGAGCTGTTGCAGAAGGAAGTGGAGATCACCCCCACCCGTGTGGTCTTCATGAACCTGAACCGGCTGCTGGACCGCCTTGGCCTGGACCGGACGGGCAGGGAGAGGCGGATCGTGGACCGGCGTCCCGCTCCGCCCCTGCCGGAAGAAGGCGGACCGGCGGGAGAGGGGGAAGGAGGGCCGGGCAACGAGGGCGAGTGACGACCGGGGCCCGGTTCGACGCAGGGGTGCGGACCGGACAAGGAGAAGCCGGTATCGAGGGTGAATCGCGCGGAGGTAAAAATGTACGTGCTGGCCATCGACCAGGGCACCACCGGGACCAAGGTAGTGGCTTACCGGCGGGATCAGAAACCGGCCTACATTGCCAACCGGGAGTTTCCCCAGTACTATCCCCGCCCAGGCTGGGTAGAGCACGACGCCGACGAGATTTGGGAAGTGACGTTGCAGGGCGTGAGGGAAGTCCTGGAAAAGGGGGG
>JBBFMI010000331.1:0-1952 GCA_037478635.1 Candidatus Geothermincolales bacterium
GTGCCGGTGCCGGGTAGCTCCACCCAGTCATGGGGCTCCTCGTAGCAGTTAATGCATTTGATCTTGGGTGGCACGAAGGTCGTCCCGCACTTGGGGCAGCGGTTGGCCCAGATCTTGCCGTTGTCCCGCAGTTCGCAGTAGAAGCGGCTCAAGGTGCTTCCCACCGTCCATGAATAGGGGACGCTGATCTTGCCCTCGTGGACCATTATCTCCACGTCGTTCTTCCAGTCAGACAACTGCCTCACCTCCCTTTACCTTGCCCTGCTGCCGTTAAGTGGTGCGTTTGCTGGAGCCTCCATCCATCACCTCCTCGCGGGGGCCGAATACCCTCCAGGACCGTTATAAGGAGCATCCGGTCGGGGATGCGTCTTACGCCCTACTTAGTACATGACCAGCTTGGCTTCACGTCCCGGTCGGCAATGTTCAGGAGTCCAGGAATAGGATAGCAACCCTGGAACACCTGAAGTCGAGGATCCTCACGGGCACTTTGCCGATCTCCAATTCATCCCCTGGTCCAGATCTACACCGTCTTCAACCTGGCCCCTACTGGTGGGAAAGTATGTTCCGCTTCCCGTCAGGGGCTAAAAGATTTCCCGTGGCTTGAGGGCGCGCCCTCCACCGCGCCCGGTGCTGGATTCGCGAACCCAAGGCCCACTGGCCTCAAACCTCCCTACCCTGAGCCGGCGCAAAAGGTTTGTGTTAAGTGAGCGTTAACATATTTTATAACGTTTGCCTCATTCCGTCACCCACGAAAATAGTACATCGCTTTGAAAGGTTACTTGGTGGGGCAGGGAACACGGAGAACAGTTTGGGGCGGGCGCTTGGCACGCCCGCCCCAAAAGGTCTTCGTATGGTCACAGGTTAAGCCTGTCGGCGACGTAGCCGAGGCCGTATTTCTCCAGCGTTTCGCGGGTGGGCATGCCGTCGGGGGTCATGCCGCGGTACTCGTAGAACTCGCGCAGCATGGTCTCCATGTCGGGCACCGATCCGGCGATGCCCCCGTCCTCCACTGGGGTCATGATCCGCTGGCCTATGCGGTCGTCGGCGCCGGTGGCTCCCCAGATATGGCCCAGGCAGCGCTGCAGGAACCATACCCGCGCGCCCGCCTCCATCAACTTCTCCACGTCCCATCCGTATCCAGCCACGGCGTTGAAGAGCTCCGCCCACTGGGTCACGGTGTAGGCGGTTCCCGGGAACTCGCACCAGCAAGCGGAGTTCATGATGCACCCCAGGTCGGCGGTCAAGGCCACCGCTTCCGCCCGGTTCTCGGTGGAGAACTTGGGGTAGTTCTTGTCCAGCCCGATCTCGGGGTACTCGATGGCCCCCCATTCCAGGAGGAAGGTCATGTTGGAGACGTGGCAGGCGCCGCGGATGGAGACGGCGTAGGCCAGGCCGTCGCCCCAGTCACAGCGGGGATCATGCATGGGTGCCTCAAGCCCCTTGGAGTCGGTGAGGTAGGCCTCCGCACCTCCTCCCACCTCAGCGGCGGCGGCCCTTGAGCCCTTGGCGAGGAGCGTCGCCAGCTTGCCCTGCCGGGCCACCACGCTGGGGAGGAGCTCGATGACCGTGTCCACGTCGCCCCATTCCAGCTTCAGGCCGTCGTAGTCCTCGGGCTTGAGGATGCCCGCCTCGTAGCAATCCATGGCCCACGCGAAGGTAGCCCCGAGGGTTATGGTGTCCATGCCCGCGCGGTTGCAGAAATCGTTGATCTTGCACAGGGCGGCCAGGTTATCGTTCATGATCATGGTCCCGAAGGCCGCCTGGGTCTCGTATTCCGGCCCGGGGCCCGGCCTGTCCATGGCGTAAGGGCCTTCCTTTACCTCCACCACCGGCTTGCAGCGCACGGCGCAGCCACGACAGCTCGCGTGGTCCACGATGAAGTTGTCGGCGAGGGCGATGCCGGAGAGCTTCTCCGCCCCCTCCTCCCACAGGCCCCGACCCCAGTTGCGTGT
>JBBFMI010000332.1:0-1947 GCA_037478635.1 Candidatus Geothermincolales bacterium
AGAATTTCACCCTGGTGGACGAGGAGGGCAACTCGGTGCCGGGCACCGTGTCCTACGACCCCGCCACCAAGACGGCCGCCTTCACCCCCTCCCAGCCCCTCTATTACGGCTACGTGTACACCGCGACCCTCGGCTCCGGCATCAAGGACCTGGCGGGAAACCCGCTTCCCTCGTACTCCTGGACCTTCCGCACCGCCGACATCCTTTTGCTCTCCCTCCAGAGCACCTACAACAGGGACGGCACGCCCGGAAACGGCGGCGTCGACTTCGGTCTGGTGGGGCCCGAAGGTTCCCCGTACACGGTGGGCGGTGGAAGTCCTCCTTACGCCATCTCCCTGAACGTCCTGAGTTCCACCCCCTGGAACATGTTCCTGAAGGCTTCCTCGGCCCTGGTGGACGAGAGCAAGAGCCCGAGGGCTGAACTCCCGGCGAACCGGCTATCCTGGGCCCTGGCCGGATCCGGAGCCTTCACCCCCTTTACCGAGACCCTGACTCCCGTGTTCGGGGCCTTCCAAGTCCGGACGCCCCAGCCCGGAGGAAGGCCGGTCCGCCTCGACCTCCGCCTGGAAGTGCGGTGGGAGGACGAGGTGGGCGATTACGAGGGGGAGATAACCTTCGTCCTGCTCGCCGGACCTTAGGGTCCATCGGAACCCGTCGGAAGGTGCTACAAGCTTGGCTCCTGCCCGCGGACACGCAAGCGCCCCTTGGATCTCCTCGCCCTTCCGGCCATCCCATTGCTCCGCCGTATCCGGGCCCTCACCGAGCAGCACGAACAAAGCCCGTCCCGACGAAAGCCCGTCACTGCAGGAGGCCCCACTCGGCCATCTTCAACAGCAGCGTCCTGCCCCAGGGCTTCCTGTTGCCCCAGGCAAGCGTCCCGTAGAAAAGGCCTGGGGTGGCCCTCTTGATCGCCCAGTAAACGCGCCCCGAAAGCTGGGGGATGCAGTACAGCTTCTCCTTCTCCACCGCCCGGAGCGCCCTTTCCGCCACCTCCTCGGTGCTCATGCGGGCGTTTTCGAAGGCGGCATGGGCGAACTGCCTCTCGAAATCGTCGGTATACCTCATCGTCTCCAGGAGCCTGGTGTTGAAGAACATGGGGCAGAGAACCGTCACCCCGATGCCCGAAGGGGCCAGCTCCGCCCGGAGGGTCTCTGAGAGGGAAACGACCGCCGCCTTGGTGGCGTTGTAGGGGCCCATCTCGAGCAGGTTCAAAAGGCCCGCGGACGATGCGACGTTCAGGATATACCCCTTCCCCTGCCGCTTCATCCGGGGGATGAAATAGTGGCACCCGTAAAGGACTCCCCAGAAATTCACGTCGAATTGCCAGTGCCAATCTTCCAGGGGGATATCCCCCACGTGGCCCACCGCCACTACCCCGGCATTGTTGACGAGGAGGTCGACCTTTCCCCATTCCGAATAGAACCGTTCGGCCATGTCCCGCACCGACTCGGGGTCGCCCACGTCCACCTGCAGGGCCAATCCCCTTCCTCCCCGTTCCTCCACCAGGGAAAGCGTCTCCTGGGCACGGGAAAGGTCCAGGTCGGCAATGCCCACCCTGCACCCCCTGGAGGCAAGGGACAGGGATAGGGCTCTTCCCAGTCCGGAACCGGCTCCGGTGACGACGGCATTTATCCCCTCGAGTCTCATGTCCATCACCCCTTGATCTGCCCGCGCATCCCCTAACCGACGTGGTCCCGGATTATGCGGAGCAAGCCCGATCGCCTGGCCTCTACGGCCTCCCGCAACCCGTCGAGAAGCCAAGCCGAGCGCCGATCTCCGCCGCCCCGGTCTTCCGATCGCAACGGCGTTTTGGCGGTCTACCCCTTTTCATCTACCCCTTTACATTTAATGGCTGGGGAGACAAAGGCCAAGGTTCAATCCCCAGAACCCGTCCCGATCGCGCTCCTGGGATCAGCCGACAGCTCGAGGCGCCCCCCGATCGATTAC
>JBBFMI010000333.1:0-1942 GCA_037478635.1 Candidatus Geothermincolales bacterium
CCTGGTTATCTTGGCGTGCTTCCTGGAAACCCCCGCTTCCAGGGCGCCGAAGGGCCCCAGGTCCACCTCCGGGAAAGACCCGCTGGCGGGGTCCTTCCGGCCCAGCGTGCACTCGGGGAAATCATCCAGCCTGAACCTGTGGCCACCCTCAATCTCGAGATAAGCCATATCGCCGCCCTCCACGCTCTCATCCGGCGTGATCCCTTCCGCCCGCGAACGCCACGGGCCCCATTCCGGGGTAACCTCCGACCCGCAATCCCTTGGGAGGGATCCGGCCCCGCCACCCCGCCCCGGGGCGCGCTTGCGCGACCCGCGAACCAGCGCGGGTCAAATAGATGGCCGCTTGCCACCGGCAAAGTTATCCCCGGCAAAAAGGCCGAGCCTGTAACCGCCCCCAGGGGCAGCGCCTCCGCGTCCGCGCCTCCCGCCGGCCAGGAGATCCCCCATCCGAGAAGGTTCGCGGCCATCAGCACCTCAGAAGCCATCAGTACCTTATCTCCATGGCCCTGGGCGGGCACACCTTGACGCACAGCTCGCAGGCCACGCACTCTTCCCGGTCGAATATGACCTGCATGGATTCCCGGTCGAGGTAGAGGGCCCTGGTGGGACACACGGCCAGGCATGCGCCGCAGTGGGTGCACCGCTCCTCGTCCCTCGCCACGTCCTGGGACAGGGGCTGAACCGTGACCCCGCAGGATTCGAGATAGTCCAAACCCCTCCGGTAGTCCTGGTCTTCCCCGGTTATCTCCATCACCAAGAGGCCCTCTTCCTTGGGGGTTATGGAGGCCTTGAGGATGTTGAAATCCAGGTTGTAATCCCGTACCAGCTTGCTCACGATGGGCTTGTCCACCTTCTCCTTGGGGAAGTGGAGCACCACTTTTCGCCTGATCACCTTTCCCCTCCCCCCTTCCTCTCCCGGTCAGGGCAGGGCAGGAGTTCCACCGGCTCAGCGAGCAGGAACTTGCCCCCCTTTATCCATCCCTTGAGGACCTCGGCGATCTCCCGGGCCCGGGCATAGCTCGAAAGGGAGGCGGTGGGGACCCTTTTGCCCATTATCTCCACCTCACCGCTCCTCAGCTGGGCGTAGGACACCTCCCCCAGGACTCTCCCGGTCCCCTGGGGATAGTCCACCGAGTAGTCCACCACCGGCGCGAAAAGCTCCTCGTCGCTAACGGAGGCGGCCTCCACCACTTCCTCGTCCAGCACCGGGATGGGGATGCCTATCCCCACCGCCAGCGTGGCCCCGTATCCGAGTATCGAGTAACCCACCAGGTATCGTGGGTTCATGCCCTTGAGGTCCCCCATGACCGCCAGCGTCCCCGAGGGCCTCTTGGGATGTCCCCTCGGGGTCCTGGGGACATCCGGGTTGTGCTGGGTACCCCTGTCCACCACGTAACCGACTCCCCCTCCCAGGAAAATCCTGGTACCGATGCCGATGGTGCGGAACAGGGGGTCGTTCATGAGGGGAGACAGCTGGCCAGCGCTGCAGTAGTTGGCGTTGCCCAGGTTAGGCCTCAGGACCCCCATGTAGGTGTATATCACCCGATCCGACAGGTTCACCGCCACGTTGTAGTTCTGGTAAGCGTTGCGCGGGTTGAACAGGCGCGCGTCGGCCAGGTCGTGGATGGTGAGCTCGGTCTCCCAGACCTTCAGGGGATAACAATCGGTGCCGTAGGCCTCGGCCCGGAGCCTCACTTTCCTCCCCGCCACCAGGTCCTCGATCACGTGGCCACCCCCGTACCGGAACTCCCCGGGGTAGACCTCGTTGAGCGGGTCGTGCTCCGCCATCTCGGTGGCCCCCAGGTAGATGTCCACGGCGGCGATGCCGCAGTAAGCGGGCACGTCGTTGAGCCAGGCCCGGTGGATCTTCATGCGGGGCTTGGGATGGCCCAGGTTTATCAGTACTCCCGAGGAGCACATGGGCCCGAAGGTGCCTGTGGTG
>JBBFMI010000334.1:0-1938 GCA_037478635.1 Candidatus Geothermincolales bacterium
GGAGGGACGCCAGGCCAGCCTCTGGGACCTGGTGGGCGAAAGGGAGGAGAGGTTGACCGCGGCCCTGGACGCCCTGCGGGACAAGTACGGGGAGGAGGTGATCACCAGGGCCTCCCTGCTGGGAGAGTTCTCCCTCTCGGGGATGAACCCCAGGCCGTGAGGAGGGACCGGGAGAGGGGAAAAGGCGAGCAGCTCCCTTCATAGTACCTGCGATTCCCCCGTCCCAGGCCTCGAGGGGTTGGAGGCGGGAAACGGAAAAGGGATGTCCCGACCTTCCCTCGATCTCCCTCCGCGAGGTGGGCCGGTAAGCTTTGGTCGGGATCGAGGACGTGGATGAAGGGCCCGATTTAGGCCGGGGCCATGCCCTGGGCGGGCAAGCCCCGGCGGGGAAGTATTGGCCCGAGCGGTCCGGGACCGGGATCCGCCCTCGTCCCTTACCGGTATGCTCTTTACCCACTCCGGGGCTTCGGTTTGGCCTCGATCCGAGGAAAGGCCGATGGGGGTGGTATCGAGGGAAGGAGGCGCGCGACGAAAGCCTTCTTCCCTTGGTCTTTAATGGAAGGAAACCGGAGATCGTCTCCCTCCGGCACCTGGCCGTCCTGGACGACCCTTACCCGACACCTGTTTCAGGGAGGCAAGCGTTGTGGTCCTTGGCTAAAATTGAAGCGTTGCTGGGGCACAAGCGACGCTTGGAACGTCGGGGGTATCGGTCCCGGCATGGCCAGTCTTGTGGTTGCCTTACCGGGATCCGTGGGGAAACGCAGCCGCGTGCGGTTGCTGTACGAGGGCGCACCTTCGAGTAGGTGTCCCGTGAAATAGGATGGACTGCTTGACTTTAAGGAAGAAAGAGCGGAAAGGGGCGGGGACGAGGAGTGACGGAAGGCCGGGCGAGCGTTGAAGGGCGCGGAGCTGGCCGGAGAGGTGCAAAATGCGTAAGAAGTGGCGGAGCATGGATCTTTCTGCGCCTGGCTATGAATGGGAAGCATCGCCTGGGCCGACCCGGGCGGGGTGAAGGATTGAGGACCGGGCGGAGGCTAAAGGGAGCGTGGTCAGATGGTAAAAGGTCCCAAGAGGCATAGCGCGCCGGCCCTCGCCTCTTTCCGCCGTGCGGGCGCCAGCTTCCGTGCCGGACCGGATGATGGAAAAGAGACGAGGTAGACCAGCAAGGGTATCGCCGTTTCACGGGGACGGGGAGAAGGATGAACGGATACCGGACGAGAAACCGCCGGGACAAGGAGATGGTATTTTATGGCAGTGCTTCTGGACCGGCTAACCGCGCGGGACGCGATATGGCAGCAGGGCAGTGCGTCCCTGGCCTAAAGGGGTGGTTCCTGCGGTTTTCGGAACGCTACTTCCTGGGCCGGGCGGTCGCGATCCGGAAACCTCCCCTCTGCAGCGAGGCCGGCCCGGGGGAGGCCCGCGTCGACCCCCGGGAGGTGCTTGCGGGAGAGGGGCCGGTCACGGTGACCCTTACCTTCCGGGTCGGAAAGGGCGGGATAAGGAGCGGCGGTGGGATAAAGGTCTTCCCGGCCAGGGTGGTGGATTTCGGGGGAGGAGCGCGCCGCCCGGTTCCCCTCCTCATGGGAGGGTGGGGAGGCTGGCAGACCAGGTATCCCTGGCTTCCCAACTACGTCTCGGTGAATCTCCCCTCTTCGCCGGGAGCGAAGGTCCGCCTCGAGCGCCTGGGATATTTTCCCATAAGAGGCCTTGTCCGCTACCTGTGGTGGATGGTGGCCCGAAGGCTGGGGGCCGATCTGCCGCCCTTCGACCTTCTCTACCATCTCATGGAAGAAAGGAAGATCTGGCTCAAAGTGGTCGGCGGGGAACTTAGAGAGGGAGACGAGGTCCGCCTGGTGATAGGGGATCGGTCCCGGGGTGGAAAAGGATGGAAGGTGCCCTTCCGTTCATCCGCCCTTGACCTGGCGGTGGAGGTGGACG
>JBBFMI010000335.1:0-1931 GCA_037478635.1 Candidatus Geothermincolales bacterium
GATCTTATCACCCGCGGATGACCGGCATGGGACGGCCGCCGGCCGAGGGAGAACGGGAGCCCGAGGAGGGGGACCGCGAAGAACGCTTCCGACATTCCCAGGCGACGTTACCTTAGGCGATCAAGGCAGCCTGCAGAGCGAAGCCATGTCGAAAAACACACCCGGTCTTCCAGGCGTCCACACTGCCGAGCGGGGCCGCGGGCCTGGGGCGAGGCCACGGCGAAGTGACGAGGATGAGACCTCGAGGCAGGACGCGCCTGGGAACCATGGGGTCCAGGTTGAACCGCCCGGGCTCGTCAAGGACTTCCATGTACAAGACAACGGGCCAACGGGCCCATCCTCGCGAGCGTGGGAAGGGTACACCTCCAGAAGGCGTGGAACGTGACAAGGGGATCCCGACATCCCGGGATCCCCTGATCTAACTGGCACGCCCGGAGGGAGTCGAACCCCCAACCTACGGATCCGTAGTCCGTCGCTCTATCCAGTTGAGCTACGGGCGCACCTTCTTCGCATTAAGATAATACCATAATCTCCCGGCCGAAACAGCATGGCCCTGGCCCGCATGCCCCGTGACGGGCAACCGCTAAAGGCCCAGTTCCCGTTCGCCCAGGGATTCTTCATCGAAGGCGCCGGGGTCGAGTCCCTCCAGCAGGGAGTCGATCTCCTCGATGATCTCGTCCACCTGCTGCTCCACGGACTCTTCGGACCGCTCCTGCCCGGTGGAAACGGGGGGCGTGGTCTCCTTCCCCTTTCCCCGACAGGATACGGACGACACGGCCAGCACCAGGAGCAGCACCGTCATGAGGACCGCCGCGTATTTCGCCTTATGCCTTCTCATCCCGGATCCCACATGCATATCGAGACCTCCCACCTGTCGTGAGCTCATTCCGTCTTCCCTGCCAGCTCCCGGAGGTCCGCCCTGATCTCCTGCTGGTAGAAGAGCCTTATGTCGAGAACGTCCTCGCGAACTTCCCGGAGGAGACCGCGGGCTTCGCTCAACAGCCCCAGGAAAACAGAGGCCGCCTGGTCAGCCGTGAGGGCAAGGATCTCCTTGAGCTTTCCCATGAGCTTAGAGTAATCCGCGGACAGCTCGCCCAGCATGCTCTCCAGCGTGCCCAGGTCTTCCTCCAGCGCCGACACGTCGTAGCCCTTGCTCTCCAGGGCCTCCAGGAGGGAGGCCAGTTTCTCCTTCACCCTCTGATAGACTTCCACGTGCCTCTGGTAATTGTTCTCGTAACGGGTGACCGCCAGCTCTATCCTCTCCCTCACGAACTCCCAGCGTTCCCGGAGGCGTTCCCTGAGCGGACCTCCCTCCTCCCGCTGGCCGTAAGCCCGTCCCGGTGCCGCCATAACCGCGCCCGAAACGAGCAGGGAGACGATCAGGACGCTCAAAAAGGCCTTTTTCATGTAAAACCTCCCTGTCTCTCAACCCTGCACGCCTTTGAAACCCGCAAGAACCGCGATAAGCGCAAACCACCGGCCGGCATCCACCAGAGCACCTATGCGGATCCTCGAGGGCGCATCCGCGGATAAAAAATGGCGGAAGGGGAGGGATTCGAACCCTCGAGGCGGGTTTCCCCGCCCACACGATTTCCAGTCGTGCTCCTTAGGCCAGACTCGGACACCCTTCCGCTTAAACCCGGACAAAGGACAGAAATAATTATAATCCCGCATCGTGTTCGTTTCCAGGAAGCCGAAGCCGGCGAGAAGCCCTGCCCGCTTCGGGAAAAACGACCGCAATCACGGAACTCGAGGCCCTATACCAACTGGAGCATGCGCTCCACCGCTAAAAGCGCTTTCTTCCTCGTCTCGGGGGGAACCTCCACCCTCGGCTCAAGCCTTTCCAGTGCCCGCAGGACCTTGGAGAGGGTTATCAGCTTCATGTTGGGGCATATGTGCTCCCCCGCAGGCTTGTGGAAGACCTTGTCCGG
>JBBFMI010000336.1:0-1923 GCA_037478635.1 Candidatus Geothermincolales bacterium
GCCGAACTGGTGACCGGGGTGTTCACGGTCACCTCGGTTTCCCCTCTCACGTCGTTGGGAAGTAAAAACACTATCCTCGTGTCGGACCAGAACTCGTAGCTTTCGATCCTTCTTCCTCCCAGCGCGACGAAGTGACGGGAGTCTTCGCGGGGACCGAATCCCTTTCCGTGGACCTCCACCGGCGACCTCTCCGCCGCCACCGGGGGCGAAAGGTGACGGATCAGGGGAACGGCGAGCACCTCGAGCGGTTTCAGGTTGGAGGGACCCGTCCTGGTGACCACCCGCACCTGTACCCTGCCTTCGACCTGCCCTGGGACCACCACCACCAGGTGATCGTCTTTCCATGATGGATACTGGGCGGCCCTTTCGTTTCCGAAGAGGACGTATGCGTCATCCCTGTGGTGGCCGAAGTGTGCCCCGTAGATATGTAATTCTTTCCCGGGCAACACCGGGTCGGGTTCGAGGAAGTCTATCCTGGGCCGGGGAGCGGGACCTCCCGAGATTTGTGCGGGTGGCGTGCTGGAGAACAACGCTTTCTTTGCGTTGGAAGGCCCGACGCCGGTGACCACCTTCACCTCCAGCGTGTCGGGGAGCCCGCCGGGCACCTTGAACCTGATGAGCTGGTTTCCCCAGGTGATGAAATCGGTGATCTTCGATTTGCCCAGCAGGACGTAAGAACTGCCGCGTTCACGGCCGAAGGCGGAGCCGGATATGGTCATGGTCGCGCCGGGATAGCAGCGCAAGGGCGAAACGCCCCTGACCTTCGGCAGGACCGATACCTCGCGCGGGAGGGAGGTCCCATGGGGGGTGATGACCCGGATAGGGGTCCTGGGTTCGGAGTTAGAGGGGAGCTGTATCCGAATCAACCGATCGGTCCAGGTAGACCAGCTTCTCACTTCGGCCTCTCCCGCGATCACGCGGCAGCCCTCCCCTCCATCTCCCAGGGAGATCCCCACCAGGGTGACGGTGGAATCCACCTCGGCGGTGGAGGGATAGAGGGCGTCGAGGCGGGGTGACTTCCTCCAATGAAGGATCACTCCTCTCCAGCCCGCGGCCCAGACCGTTTCCAGGTCCGACAGGGCAAGACCCCAGAGCTCGCCATCGATCTCAGCTTCCAGTATCTCCCAGTTTTCCCCTCCGTCCCGGGAGCGGGCTACCAGCCCGCCGGCGCCCGTGACCACCAATCCCGTTTCCCCCACGGCCTTCACGCGCAGCAGGTCCGTTTCCCGGGGCGGGGAGACGCGCCGCCAGGTTTCGCCCCCGTCTTCCGATCTGAGGAGGACGCCTCGCCTTCCCGCCACCCATATCACCCGGTCTTCGTGGCCCGACACGGAGAGGAGGGTTTCGCCTTCGCAGACGTCTTTTACATCCCAACTGTATCCTCCGTCCCTGGTGAGGAACACCCGGCCTCCAGGCCCCACCGCCCAGGCCTTTTCTCCGCCCCAGGAGTAGATCTCGTTCAGGTCGACTTCTTCCGGGCAGTTCCTCGGTTGCCAGACCTCGCCCCCGTCGTCGGAGAAGAGCACCGTGCCGCCGCTTCCCGCCGCCCACATGCTCTCCTCCGATCGGCAGGATATAGACCTCAGGTCGGCGGTCGTGCCGGAGCGCTGCTCTTCCCAGCTTTTCCCCCCGTCGTCTGTCTTCAGGATCACGCCACCTTCGCCCACTATCCAGGCTTTCTGGGGATCGATGGCGGAGACGGAGTTGAGCTTGCGGGCCGGTCCGGGATAGGTCTTTTTCCAGGTGAATCCCCCGTCATCGCTCCGCAGGGCTTCGCCCTCTTCCCCCACAGCCCACAGCACTTGGCCACCCCGGGTTTCAATGCTGCGCAGGTCGAAGCCGGCGGGCAGGTACTGGGGCAACCATTCGTTGCCTCCGTCGAGGCTTCTCAGGACCGTGCCGTTCTCGCAGGCGGCCCACAGG
>JBBFMI010000337.1:0-1921 GCA_037478635.1 Candidatus Geothermincolales bacterium
GGGCCGGGCCGCGAAGTAGAAGCTGAAGGTGGCGGTGGCCGGGTTGCTGGGGAAGGACCAGTCGGTGGGGCGGTAGAAGAGCAGGTTGACTTCGTGGTCCACGAAAGGACGGGGCCGGTGGACGAAGGAGGTGACCAGCTGGAGGAGGACGGCGGAGACGACGATGGTCAGGAACACCTCGACCGCGCCCCTGATCCTTTCCCCGTCCTGCTTCCGATCCCTTCCGGAGAGGGCGAAGAGGATCAGGGCGAACCCCAGGGTGAAGGGCACGAAGTGGTCGTTGCACAGGCCCTTCATGGCCCCGTCCAGCAGGGCGTTCTTCCCCGCGATCCCGTTTATGGCCCTGAAAAGGGCGTAGTCCAACTCGATCAACCAGTTCATACCCGATCCTTTCGACGAGCTGATTATAATCCCCGGGGAAATTTCCCAGGAATCCCCGGTTCATTGTAAAATCCTTGTAGGGCCGGCGGCAGCCGGTCGGTCGCTTTCCGGATGGGGCTTTTTCTAACATCTCGGACGACGTCGGCGTCGACGCTCCATGGGGAGTCGGTTCTGGCCACCTCTCTGCGGAGTAGCCGTCGACGGAGGTAGCGGGCTTTCAAGGGGTGGAGATGGAAAGCACGCATTTTTCCGGGCACCATGTATGCCATATCTACCGCCGGGAAGACGAGAAGAGGGACTTGCAACTGGAGTTCTTCAAGGAGGGGCTGAACCGGGGAGAGAAGGTCATATGCATTGCCAGCTCGCGGCCGGCGAAGAAGTCCCTGGTCGAGAAGCTGGGAAGGGATTCGCTCGGCCACGTCAGGTTCCATTCTTCCCGCGAGGTGTTCATCGGTGCCGGAGGCGGGCCCGATCCGGGGGGAGCCGTTTCCTGGATGCTCCGGGAGATCAAACAGGGGTTGAAAGAAGGAGCGCCGGGAGTGCGCATCTCGGTGGAGATGGGTTGGGCGGCCGGGGACGAGGCGGCGCAAAGGGCCCTGCTCGAGTACGAGGAAAACCTGGAGAGACGTCTCAAGGGCAAGTCGGCGTTGTGCATGTGTCATTACCCCCTCAACGGGTTTTCCCCTTCCGCTCTCCTGGGCGTGGTGGGGATACATCCCGTGATGTATCTCCGGGGACGCCTGATAGATAACCGGGAAAGATCGTTCGTTGCCCGTGGCGGCGACCCGCTGGCTAAGGCGTTGGGCAAGTTCATGGCCCACGCCTGGAGTAGGCCGGAGGCGATGGGAACGGCAAAAGGAGACCCGGAAGAAGTGAGTCGCGATGTCCTACCGGAGACCTCTCCCGCATCAGGGGATGTCAATGTCCGCTCAGGCCTCCCCTTCCGGGATCCGACGAAGAGCTCGTTGGCAGCCATGGCCGAGGCCCTGGCGGACGCGGTGGTGGGCTGGGACGAAGAGGGGAGGATATGCGTATGGAATCGGGCGGCGGAGGGCCTGGCCGGGTGGAGGGCGGACGAGGTACTGGGCAGAAGTATTGGCGAGGTCCTCCTGACGCCGGAGGGTTACCCCGCCGGCCTGTTCAAGGGCGGGAAAGTCCACCCCCTGGGGCTGATACTGGAAGGCGCCTTGCTGCTCCGGGATGGGGAGCGGTTGGACGTGGAGTTCACCTTGGGTTCCTGGGGGAGCGACAAGGCGGGGACGGTCTTGGCCGTCCTGCGCCAGGTGAGGGAGAAGAAGCTGATGGAGAGGGCGTTGAGGGAAAGCGAGGAGAGGTACCGGGAGCTGTTCGAGAACATGGGGGAAGGCGTGGCGGTGGTGGACGAGGAGGAGAACATCATCTTCGCCAACCCGGCAGGGCACAGGATCTTCGGGGTTGAGAAGGGCGACCTGGTGGGCCGCAACCTCCGGGAGTTCACCGACGAGGAGAACTTCGCGCTGCTGCAGGAGCAGACGATGATTCGCAAGGCGGGGCGCAGGAG
>JBBFMI010000338.1:0-1914 GCA_037478635.1 Candidatus Geothermincolales bacterium
GCGAGCGATCCCCAGATGACCTGATTCCAGCGGTGGAAGACTCCTCTCCGGGAAGGAACCGATCTCGGCCGCCGGGGTTCGCCGGGAAGCCTCCTCCGACCCGGAGACCCGTCAATCTCGAACCGTCAATACCAGTAGCCGTCCTTTGGCGTCCTGGAGCCGGGCCGTCGCGCATCCACCCCGTATTTCGACCCAAAGGTGGCCATGGCGCCATGCGCCATGGGTCCCCCGTCTCCTTCCCTCGCCTGGCTGACCCTCCTCGCGGCACGGGTCGAGGAAAAGGACCCAAAGCGCGTACGACCGCAAATTCCGGGTTGATCCCCCTGTCTGCCGCCGGTTTCGGCAAGGTATATAATGGAGTTTGACCTGGAGGGGAAGATCATGAGAGGCACAGCCACCAGCGTGGATTATTCCCTGATGCGGCGAGCCCTCATCAGGGACTATTACGTGGGCCGGGTATCCCGGTGGGACGTCTGTGATGCCCACCCGGAGATAAGCCGCATCGCCCGCAACGTGGGGGAATCCACCAAGACCCTCTGTCCCATCTGCCGAAAGGAGAACCTGCGCCTTCTCTATTTCGTCTTCGGGGACGAACTGGAGCAGGACAACGGCAGGGTCTTCCCCACCCGCGTCATATTCCAGAGCCTGCGGAGCAAGTATTCCCGCTTCACCTGCCACGTGGTGGAGGTCTGTATAGGTTGCCAGTGGAACTACCTGATCCGCAGCATACACTTCGTCAACGGCGGAGGAGAGGACGAGGCCACCGGAAAAGGAGGTTGACGCAAGATGTGCGAATCCCACGCCTACCTGGTGGAGGGGACCGACGAGAAACTCGTCATGGAGGACGTCGTCAAGATAAAGGTCGAGGGGAACACCGTGACTCTCACCAACATAATCGGCGAGGAGAAGACCCTCGACGCCGAGGTGGAGTCCATCTCCTTCCTCGACCACCGCGTGGTTTTGAGAACTCCTTCCTGAAGCCCCTGGCAACCCCCCCCACGGGCGAATAACCCGAGTCGGAAGAGGAAGGGGAAAATCGTGTCCGGTCCCGGCAACCGGGAAAGAAAGCCTCTGAAGATCCCTCGCACCCCCATGCCCGAACAGGACCCCTCCGAGAGGACGACCAATTTCCGGGAGGTGGCCCTCGGCTACGGCGAGGAGGAGGCGAGGAGAGAGGCTTCCCGTTGTCTACAGTGCAGGAAAAAGCCTTGCGCAGCGGGCTGCCCGGTGGAGATAGACATCCCCGCCTTCATATATCTCATCCGGGAGGGCAAGTACGCCGATGCGGCCGCCAAGCTCAAGGAGAAGAACAACCTGCCTGCCATATGCGGCAGGGTATGCCCCCAGGAGACCCAGTGCGAGGCCGCCTGCACCCTGGGCAAGAAGGGGGAGCCGGTGGCCATAGGCAGGCTGGAACGCTTCGCGGCCGACTGGGAGGCCGCCCACGGGAGCGCAACCCGGACCTCTCCACCCCCGCCCACGGGAAAGCGGGTAGCGGTCATCGGTTCGGGCCCCGCCGGGCTCACCTGCGCCGGGGACCTGGCCCGGATGGGCCACCAGGTCACCATATTCGAGGCCCTCAACGCCCCGGGAGGGGTGCTGGTCTACGGGATACCCGAATTCCGGCTGCCCAAGGCCATCGTCCAGAGGGAGATAGAGTACGTGGAAAGCCTGGGCGTGAGGATCCTGCTCGATCACGTGATAGGCTGTACCCTGACCCTCCAGGACCTCCTCCGGGACGGTTACGACGCCGTCTTCATAGGCATAGGCGCCGGGCTTCCCATGTTCATGGGCATCCCGGGCGAAAACCTCAACGGCGTGTACTCGGCCAACGAATACCTCACCCGCTCCAACCTGATGAAGGCCTACCTCTTTCCCGAGTACGACACTCCCATCAAGAGGGGGAACAAGGTG
>JBBFMI010000339.1:0-1912 GCA_037478635.1 Candidatus Geothermincolales bacterium
TGGCGCCGGCGCCAGCCGTCTCCTGGGCTGTTATAATGGCCTCATGAACGAGAAAACGACGAGCATCGTGGGATGGAAACGCCGCCTGCTGGCGGTCCTCCTCGGCGCCACCGGCCTGGGCACGGCAGCGTTCTGGGTGTTGTTCTTCACCGGCAGGATCCAGGCCACGGAAACGGAGCAGGACGAGGCCTTCGAGCGCGCCTTCCCCCTCGCCGACGCCTGGATGAGCTCCCTGTCCATGCTCGCGGCCTGGCACCTCTGGCGGGGCGAGCGCGAGGGGGAGTTCCTGGGCACCGCGGCGGGGAGCTCCCTGGTGTTCCTGGCCCTCATGGATATCCTCTATTCCCTGGAGAACCGCAAGTACTGGCCCCTGGACTCGGACCGCGCCACCATGCTGGCCATCCACCTCTGGACGCTGGGACTGGGCTCCTCAACCCTCGCGCACCTTTGGAAAACCCGCGGGTAGAGCGATAGCTCCGATGGTTCCGTCGGGGCTGCCTCCAGGCCTCTCCGCGCGATAAAGCTCCTGGCATAACGGAATGCCGTCGAAAACCCTGCCCGTGGCCCTCTATTTCTTCCCCGTGGCCTTCTTTGCGGGCCGTTTCGCCGCGGGCTTCCCGGCTCCGCCCGCCCCGGCCTTCCCGGACCGCTTTGCGGCCTTCCCCGAGCCGGGACCAGCACCCCGTCCGGATCCCGCGGCAGTCTCTCCGCAGACCTGGTTGCCGTCCCTCCCCTTGGGGCAACGCTCGATGAGCCACTCCGAGACCTTCGGCGCCAGCTCCTTCTGGGAACGCGAGCTGACGTAGATGCCGATATGCCCGCCGGGGAAGCCGTAGAGGGTCTTGTCCTCGCTCCCCACCAGGTCGTTCAGGGGTATGGACGAGGCCGGCGGCACCAGGTGATCCTCGGTGGCGTAGATGTTCAGCAGGGGCATGGTAATCCGCTTCAGGTCCACCCGCCGATCCCCGATCTCGAGCTCGCCCTTAACCAGCTTGTTCTCCTGGTAGAGGTCCTTTAGGAACTTGCGGTATGCCTCCCCCGCCTGCGCCGGGCTGTCGAAGATCCACTTCTCCATGCGCACGAAGTTGGCAACCGTGGCGGGGTCGTCGAGGTTGTCCATTAGCCCCACGTACTTGTCCACCATGAGCTGGAAGGGCTTGAGCATGAGGAAGCCCACATTCATGAACTCCCCCGGGATGATGCCCATGGTGTCCACCATGTTGTCGATGTTCATGTGCTGGCTCCAAACGTTGAGCAGTCCGTCGGTGGTGTGGAAATCCACCGGGGTCACCATGGTGATGAGGTTGCGGATCTTCTCCGGGTAGAGGGCAGCGTAGATGACGGTGAAGGTCCCGCCCTGGCATACCCCGAGGAGGTTGATCTTCTCGCAGCCGGTTCGCTCGCGCACGTAGTCCACGCAGTCGTCGAGGTAGACGTCTATATAGTCCTCCAGGGTCACGTAGCGGTCGCCGTGGTCCGGGTAGCCCCAGTCTATGATGTAGATGTCCAGCCCCTGCCCCAGGAGGTTGCGGATGAGGCTGCGGTCGGACTGCAGGTCCATCATGTACTGGCGGTTCACCAGGGCGTAGCAGATGAGGATGGGCGTGGGGCAGGTGAGCCTTTCCCCGGGGAGGTAGTGGTACAGCCTCATCTTGTCTTCTTCGAAGACCAGCTCCTTGGGGGTGGGCTCCACGTCCACGTCGGGGATGCCGGTGAGGATCTCCGCACCCTTGACCAGCTTGCGGTTCACCTCTTCGAGCTCCTCGACGAAGAACTTCGGGTCCATGAACTCCTTCAGCATCTCTATTCCCCTCCCCCCTCCGCCTTGAGCGCGGCCAGCTCTTTTTTGAGCGCCCTCACGTCCCTCTTCAGGCGGTCGACGGTCTTGTACAGGTGATCCATCTCCGACCGG
>JBBFMI010000340.1:0-1895 GCA_037478635.1 Candidatus Geothermincolales bacterium
GTATCGATGAAGCGGTACCGCTTCCCCTCTCGCTCCACCACGGTGTCCACCGCGTCCCGGGTGGTGCCGGGAACCTCGCTCACGATGGACCTCTCCTCCTCGATGAGGCGGTTGAAAAGGGTGGACTTCCCCGCGTTGGGCTTTCCCACGATGGCCACCACCGTCTCCTCGCCCGCCTCCTCCAGGGGCTCCGACGGGGGCAGCGCCTCCGTCACCAGGTCGAGAAGGTCCCCCACGTTGCGGCCGTGCATGGCGGAGACCGGGAAGGGCTCCCCCATGCCCAGGGAGTAGAACTCGAGCGCCCGGGATTCCTCCCTGCGGTTGTCCACTTTGTTGGCCACCAGGAGCACGGGCTTGCCCTCCCTCCGGAGGACCTCCGCCACCTCCTGGTCGAGGGCGGTGATGCCCTCCTTGGAGTCCACCACGAAGAGCACCAGGTCGGCCTCCCTCACCGCCTGGAGGGCTTGCTCGCCCACCGCCCGGGACAGGCCGTCATCGGCCACGGGATCCAGCCCACCGGTGTCCACGACCAGGAAATCCACGCCGTTCCAGTTGGCCGGGAGGTAGAGCCGGTCCCTGGTCACCCCGGGGACCCGCTCCACGATGGCCTCTCCCCTGCCCACGATGCGGTTGACCAGGGTGGATTTACCCACGTTAGGCCTTCCCACCACCGCCACCAAGGGCAACTTGCTCATCCGTTCTACCTCCAGATACGCTTCGCGGCCAGGGTCCAGTTATACACCTACTGGTATACCATGGCAGACCCCAATGCCTGGACGAGAGGAAACCCGATCTCGAACCATGCTGGCCGGCTCGAGCTTGTCCTCGCCGGTTCCCCGGGCAGCTAAGTTCGCCCCGACCGGCAACTTCTGCACTCGAGGTCCTGGACCCGGAAGGGAGCGACGAGAATACCCCCATGGAGTCAGCCCGCCACCCTCACCAAGGACGGCGATATCGATCGCCCTCGTCCTCCCAGGGCATTCCCGCCAGGGCCCGGATCAGCGCCTCCCCTCTCACCGGCAGCGCCACAACCTCTGCCCCCGTCTCCCGCTCCACGTCCTCGAGGGTCTTTCCGTCGAGAAACCTCCCCTCGTTCAGCAGGGTGTCCGGCATGAGGATCCGTCCGGGACGCGAGCCGGCCCCCTTTATCCCCTCCACCACATCCTCCCCGCACAGTAGCCCGGTCACCGTGACGCTCTCCCCGAAGAGACGGTTCCCGGGGACCACCAGGTCGGGCTCCCCGCCGGGCAATCCATCGAGCGCACCAGCCAAGAGAGGAGCGAAGGCCTTCCCGGTGATTATACAGGCACTGCGATCGCAACGGGCCTCCCCTCCCATCCTCGCCTTCTCCTGGTCCATCTCGTCCAGGAACTTCCTGGCCATCCCCACGCCGTTCTCCAGCTGGGGATAACCGTCGTAATCCTCCGCGGGGGGCAACGCCACACCGGCCAGGAGGTAGAACTCGTCGGAGGCCTGGAAAACGCCCTCCCCCGTTTCCCGGAGGGCCTTATCCCGGAAGGCCGCCACCAGCTCGATCGCCCTGGCCGCGTCGTCCCGGTCGGGCAGGCAGAGAGACCGCTCCCGGGAGGCGTGGGCCAGCCCCACCGGCACCAGGGCCAGGGAAGCGGGGCGGTAGCGGTTTAGGACCTCCTCCATGGTCCTTTCCAGCGCCTCGCCGTCGTTGATACCGGGGCAGACGACCACCTGCAGGTGGATCTCCAGGCCCGCCCCCGCCAGCCGGTCGAGCACCTCCAGGCCCCGCCGGGCGTTCCCGCCCATGAGGCGGGAGCGGAGACCCGGGTCGGTGGAATGGAGGGACACGTACAAAGGAGACAGGCGGAGGTCCAGGATGCGGCGGACCTCGTCCTCGTCCAGGTTGTTCAGGGTCACGAAGT
>JBBFMI010000341.1:0-1886 GCA_037478635.1 Candidatus Geothermincolales bacterium
TCTACAGGTTTTTCCTGAAAAGCGCCTTCAAGCTGATGAGTTCCCGGGGCATCAGGGCCGGGGACGCCAGGGCCAGGGCCCTCAGGCACGCGAGAACGCTTGACGATCTTTACCCCGCCCAACGGGACCGGCTGAAGGGACTCGCCCGGGCCCTTGGCCTCGATGAATGGGAACTGGTGGCCGCCGGGCTTTTCGTTTCCTCGCTTCCCGGCACCGGCTGCACCAACTTCGCCGCCGTCCCCCCGGCCACCCGCGACGGCCGGATCTACGTCTCCTGGAACTTCGACCTGTCCCCCCTCTTCCGGCTGCTCCTGGGAAGGATACCCCTCTACATCCGGGACATACCCGGCACAAAGCCTTACGTCTGCATGGGGCTTCCCGTGCTCTTCGGCATAGGCGTCATGAACGGGGACGGCCTCTGCTGCTGCGTCAACTCCGTGGGGGCCATGGACGGGGGCGAAGGGCTCACCTTCTTCGAGCTCAACAACCTGGCCATGGAGACCTGCTCCACCGTGGAAGAGGCGGTGGAAGTGTGGCGGCGCAACCCGCGGGAGGTCGTGCCCGGCCTGGCGGCGGCCATCATCATGAACGCCAACAGCATCTTCGCCGACGCCTCCGGCAACGCCGTGGTCATCGAGCACTCCCACAACTTCATGGCCGTGGAGAGGGCGTCCGACCACGGGGGTGTACTGGCATCTGCCAATCACCACCAGTTCCTGGACCGGGCCCTCTCCGGCGGAGCGGACCCCATCAAGGAGCCCGTGATCGCCGGGTCCTTCGCCAGGCTGGCCCGGATGTGGGAGCTCCTCGAGATGTTCCGGGGCGAGATCGACCTCAAAGTGGTGCGCATGATCACCACCGACCACGGCCTCAACTACTCCACCCTGGAGGAATTCGGCATAAAGAGGGACCCTTACGGGGAAAGGGTGGACGACGCCACCATCTGCTGCCATCCCTGGAACTTCTTCCGCCACCTGCGCCGGTTCGAGTTCCTCGACGCCCTGGTGGAGATGAACATCGCGATGACCTTGAACAACATCGTCATGGACCCGCTGCGCTGCAGCATCTACGTGACCCCCGGTCGACCGTGCCGGACCCTGCCGGTCCCCCTCTGGGTGGGGGACGCCCTGAGGATGGAGTGGGCGGACCGGGCCCGGGGCGAGATAGACTACCGGCCCGATCGGGCGCTAAGGAGCGCCCACGGTCGCTCGGGGATCTTCCGCAGGCCCCATCAGACCAGGGCGAGCGAGGCCTTCCGCTCCCTGGTGCTGGGAGCCTTCGCAGCGCTCGACCGGGTACTTGCCGGAAGCCTCTCCGGGGAGGGATAGAGGATGTCAGTGGCAGATGTTCCCATGGAAGAAATTTACAGGCAGATGGCCCGGGCCAGGAGCTTCGAACTGGCCTTGGCCGACCTGTGGCAAAAGGGCCTCATCTCGGGGGAAATGCATCTCGGAGTGGGGGAAGAGGCCGTGGCAGCGGGCGTCGTCTGCCATCTCGAGGACGGCGATGCCCTGTCTCTGGACCACCGCTCCACGCCTCCCCTGGTCATCCGCGGCGTCGACCTGGAGTCCCTGGTCCTGGAGATGCTGGGTGACCCCGAGGGGCTCTGCGGAGGTTGGGGCGGTCACATGCACCTTTTCTCCAGGGAACACCTGGCCTGCTCATCGGGCATCGTGGGTTCCTCGGCCCCTCTCGGGCTCGGCTTCGCCCTTGCCTCCCAATACCTGGAAACGGGCGGCGTCGCGGTGGCTTTCTTCGGCGAGGGGGCGATGAACCAGGGCATGCTCCTGGAGGCCCTCAACCTGGCGGCGGCATGGAAACTTCCCCTGGTCTTCGTGTGCAAGGACAACCGGTGGGCGATCACCACCCGTTCCAGGAGCGTCACC
>JBBFMI010000342.1:0-1879 GCA_037478635.1 Candidatus Geothermincolales bacterium
AAAGCGTACTTTCATTCCGGGTGTCCTGGGTTCGATTCCCAGACGGCTCACCTGCAAAAGACCAGGTCAAGGCCCCTTTCCCGAGGGGCCTCCCTCTTTGCCCTGATTTTCGCGACGAGAATACGCCGCAAACATTCCGTCTAGAACCGATTGGTGGGCATCCCGGTCGTGCAGCAGATGGCCTTAGGAATCCGTGGCGTCTGGGTTCAGGTCCCGAATATCGAGTATTATTCCATATATGGGTTGGTTTCCCGATATTCGATACCTGACCCCTTCTCTCCAGCACCTCAGGTCGCCGCTGTTCCCGAGGTCTTCGGCGAGTTCCTGGTTGGCGTAGCCGGGGTTGAATATCTCCAGGTCATACTGGCCCTGCTCCTCCGGGGTCATCTACAGGTCCACCCGGTACTCGCTCTCGTTTATCTCGCCCAGGATCTGTCTGGCATTCTCTTCTCCCTCTCTTCTTAGCGTTTCCTTGACGTCGCCCTTGAGTATGGATTTTATGATCTCGTACAGCTGCCGGTAGCGTTTAAGGGAAATCTCATTCTTTCCTGCTTCGAGCAACATATCCGACACTTTATTCACGTTAAAAGGGACGGCCGGGATGAACCCCAGGAAGTTCTTCGGGTCGAAGGAGTGATCCTCGTCGGTCTTATGGACGAAGGCCAGGGAATCCCAGTGCATGGCGTTAACCAGGCGGAAAACGACCTTGCCGCTGACAGGGTATATTCCAGGGGGGCACGTCCTTGAGGCCGTTTCGCCACCCCGGCTGAGCACTTACACTTCTACCACGTTTCGCGGAGCCACCCCGCGATAGAAGAGGATGGTTTCGATGGGGACGTGGAGGCCACGGCCTCTGGGATGGCCTCGCTCCTTTTTTACGCTCTCTCTACGACCGCTTGCTTCTCGAGCGGCCCGTAGGCCAGAGATTGGCCTTCGCCAGGCACGGGATGTCCTGTGAGGATTATCACTCTTTTCTCAAGAGCGGGAGGCGTATATGGGAACTGCGAAGCTCGCGAGGACCTCGCAGGCGCGCAGGACGTTCTGGTTGTAGGTGCAGATGGACAACTCCTGAATGCCCGCTTCCGTCCAGTACCGGATGTCGAGCACCTGCATCAGCCCGAGACGGGCCGGGTGGCCGTAGACCTGGAGCGAAGCAATGGATGAGTAGGGTATCTCGAAGGCCCGGGACGACAGGCCGCACCGGGGGACGCCTTTGATGCCAAGGGTGGTGAGCTCGATGACGGTTGAGTTCTTGCGCTGCCACTTCCACATGGAGTAGCAGCCCTTGCAGACGGATACGCCCAGGGGCCCGAAGGAGAAGAGAACCCGCTCCGGCTGCTGCGCTCCCGCCTGGGAGGTGATGGAACCGTTCATCTTTAATCCTTTCCGGATGCTGATCTCAACGGGCAATACTATAGCACGCATAGCACGAGGGCGGTTCCGCGGCGAGGAGAAAGAACAGCTCACGCGCCCCCTCACGCTTGCCTTTTTATCATCGGCGAGCTCATGTTCATGCCGATTAACCTGTTGGGCGACGCCGAGTATGGTACTGGCAAGGTCTGGTTTACACGAACATTCTTCATATGCCCCCCTTCTTACCAACATTCTGCCATTCGTAAAGGCTATCTCGGCTTTCTGGGTCACATCCAAAACGGAAATATGCCGGAAGAATGAGTCGTACGGAGGAGAAAGGGCGAACAGAGGTAGAAGAGTAAGTAATGCTGACATCTCTGTCCCCATGCGGATTGCAGGGCTTTTTTGGGTGCTACCTGGGACGATGGAATTATATGTAAAGCTGTAGAAAAGCGTACTTTCATTCCGGGTGTCCTGGGTTCGATTCCCAGACGGCTCACCTGCAAAAGACCAGGTCAAGGCCCCT
>JBBFMI010000343.1:0-1830 GCA_037478635.1 Candidatus Geothermincolales bacterium
CTGGGTGCCGCCTTCTCCTGGCGGGCTCCCCGCCACCCTTCCAGTGAGCCCGGTCCGGTTATCCGCTCCATCCCGCTCATACGAGAGCCTCCCTTCTCAGGCGTAGACCTCCACCACTTGCGAGAGGTCCACCTCTCCCGCGTCCGTGCTCAAAAGCGCCCTGCCGTCCTGGATCCGCAGGGACTGCACCAGGCCCCGCAGCTCTCCCTCGACGGTCCGGGCCCTGATCTTCTTGCCCAGAAGGCCCGAGGCCTGGTTGGCCAGCACCAGGTTGGTAAGGGTGCCCACCGTCTCCTTCAGCTGGCGCAGCTCCTCGAGGCTCTGCAGCTGGGCCAGCTGGGCGATGAACTGGTGGCTGTCCAGGGGGTTTAAGGGGTCTTGGTTCTTGAGCTGGGCCACCAGCAACTTGAGGAAGGCGTCCCTTCCCAGCTCCTGGTCGGGCCTGGCAACCCCCGGCGACTGGCCGGAAGCGCCCGTCGATCCGACCGTGCCGTATCCGTCTATCCTCATCTCCTCACCTCCTTTCGAACGTACCGCCTTTCGACGTCTCGATCCGACTTCCGAGGCGCCTTCAGACCACCAGGTCCAGGGCTCCCAGCCTCCAGGTCCGCCCCGCCGGTGCCGGCTCCAACTCGTCCACCCAGGGAGACTCGGCCCGCCTGAGGCCCTTCCTCTCTTCGGCCGGGCCACCTCCTCCCCGGTCTCCGCCCAGCGTCAACTGGAGTTCCTGCAGGGGGATCCCCTGGGAGAGAAGGCGTTGCCTGAGATCGGACAGGCCGCTCTCCAGCGCCTGCAGGGCGTGGGGGTTTTGGACCTCCAGCCTGACCCGGAGGGCTCCCGACCACTCCGCCTCCACCTTGAGGGCTCCCAGCTGGGGTGGGTGAAGCCGGATGCGGGCCTGGGTCACCTCTCCCTCCCGGGCCAGGCGCACGACCCCGGCAACCTGGTCCACGAGCTCTTGCCAACGGGACGCGGCCATGGCGCGGATTCCCGTGGACTCCCGCGCCTCCTGTCCGGGTGCCGCCGCCACCCCTGGCGTGACCTCTCCCGGCGGGACGACCGAGGCCCCGTGGGACTTGTCCACGGTGGATTCCGGGCCCTTTCCGGTCAGGGGTCCTGGCTCCGCGGTATCCGCCAGTGGCTTCCCGGTCACGGGCCTGGAAGGCCGCGCCAGGCCTTCAAGCGCTGGCCTATCGGCGTGGTCCTCGACGGAGGGTTTCCCACCCGCGGTCTCGCCCTCCAGGAGGGTCCCGGCACCCGGGGAAACGGGCTCCGCGTGCTCGGTCGCGCCCGCGGACCGCCCGGATCCACCGGGGGATATCCGCTCGGCAACTTCCTCCTTTCCATCCGACCAAGTCCCGGGGACCTGACCCTGGACCAGCGGATCCCAGTGGGCCTCAGGCTCCTCCCGGCTGTACGGCACAGAGGCGCCGACGGATCCCGGGGCCCGTCCGGGCTGGGCAATCGCTTCCCCCAGGCCGCCCTCCCGGTTGCGCCATGCCCACTCCGGCCCCTCCCCCGGCTTGGTCATGACAACGGGATCGGGGTGCGGACCCCGAGAGCGGAGGGGATGCGCGCCGGCCAGGTCGTCCCCGGGAGCCACGGATTCCAGCCCCACGGGGGCGCCTTCCTCCCCCGCCGCCGGGGCTACGCCGCCGGTCGACCCCTCCCGGTGCGACTCGACTCCGCCATCCAGGGGTAACGCGTCCGCAGAGCCGCCCACCTGCCCGGGGACCAGGAGGTCCCCCGGCGAGGCGAGGGTCAATAGCTCCTTTCCGTCAGTCGAGAGAACCGCCGGGACCCCATCGGCCAGCGGAACGGCTCTGACCG
>JBBFMI010000344.1:0-1825 GCA_037478635.1 Candidatus Geothermincolales bacterium
GCGCCACCCTCTACCCCGAGGCCCAGGCCCATCTCCTGAAGGAATACCTTTACCTGGCGCGGAAGAACCGGGATACCTATGGGCTGAGCGACAGGGAACTGGAGATCCTGCAGCTCCTGGCCGATGGGCTTTCCAACAAGGAGATCGCCGACCGGCTCTTCATCAGCGTGCAGACGGTGAAGACCCATATCGCCCACATATTCGACAAGCTGGGGGTGAAGGACCGTACCGAGGCCGTCGCGGCGGCACTGCGCAAGGGCCTGGTGGTCTGAACTTGGTCTTTCCCGAAACCAGGCTTTTGGCCCGCCCAGGGCAACGATCCATCGGCCATTTATGGTGGGAACCCGGCGGGTCGAGGCCCCGTCCCACTTGGAGTTCAGAGGACTTTTCGGCCTTGGAGAAAGGAGGAAGGATTGGGTTTGCTCCGCAGGATCCTTAACCGCCTTGGGTTCAAGCGTTTCCTCTGCGACAGCTGCGCCTTCGACTATCCCGGTGCCTGTTCCCGTCCCGAGCGGCCCAACGCGGTGGAGTGCCCCGATTACCGGCCCCGTTTCTGACCTTCACGGGTCAGGTTTCCCCCCGGACGGGCCCTTCGAGAAAACGGCGTTGACCCCGGTCCTTCACGCGCGGGACTGGAAACGAGCGATCTTCGAGGATCGCCCGAGGTTTGCCAAGACCGGGTCTGTTCGTGCCCCGGGAAGGTTGGAACAGGACATAGGTCTTCCAGGTCGGGTTCTCAACCTGCGAGGGTCACAGGTGGGTGAGGTGCCGAGGAGCCAGGTATTCGTCGCGGTGGGCGAGGGCGAACTCCACCATCTCGAGCATCTTTTCCCTGTCTTCCGGGAGCTTTCCGTAAAGCGGTAGATAGTTGGACACGTGATCGCAGAGGAACCAGGTATCCACCTCCAGGTCGCGCAGGAGGACCTGCAGCTCCCTCATCACCGTCTCGCCCGATGCCTCCCGGAACAGCCCCTTCCTCGCCTCCTCGTGGAGGGGGATGCCAGGCATCAGGTACAGGGTGCGCGGCCTTACATAGTGGGGTTCCATGAGGTTGAGGACCCGCGCGGTGTTCTCGGCGTGTTCCCTCCACCGTTCCTCTCCCCCCAGGCCCAGGAGGACGTACACGGAAAGGGTGATGCCCGCTTCCCTCACCCTTCTCGCCGCCTCGATCATCCCGGACGAATCCACTCCCTTCCGCATCCGGCGGAGTATCTCGTCGTCACCGCTCTCCAGGCCCAGGTAGATGACGTCCAGGCCTGCCTCCCGGAGCTTTTTCAGGGATTCCACCGGTTTGCCCTTCAGGAAACGGGCTCCTCCGTAGGAGGAGATGCGCCTTGCCTCCGGGAAGAGCCTCCTGGCATAGCGGATGATCTCTTCCAGTTTCCGGGAGTTCATGGCCACCGTGTTCCCGTCGGCGAGGAAGATGGATTCCACGTGCCGGTATGCCAACCTGGCCTTTCTCAGGTCTGCCTTGACCTCTTCCACGTCCCTGGCCCGGTATTTCTTCATCTTGTACATGCCGCAGAAAAGGCACTGGTTGTGGGGGCACCCCAGGGTTACCTGCACGATGAGGCTTCCCGCCTCGCAGGGAGGCCGGTACAGGGGCTCCTCGTAATCCAGGACAGGGAAAGCGTTGCAGTCCATGCTTTAATTATACGGGTGTGAGATCCCAGATGTTCCAGGATGGCCGGCCTTTGACCATGCCCGGCCTGCTGCTTCGAACAGTTAAACGGGAAGAACCCCATTCCGCTGCAGGCGAAGGCAGCCGGTGGGGAGACCTGCAGTCGTTTTGGTACATCCCCTGGTCAGAGGGCCAGTGTGGATC
>JBBFMI010000345.1:0-1820 GCA_037478635.1 Candidatus Geothermincolales bacterium
CGACGGGCATATGCCCGATGGCCATCGCCTGGTTGGTTGAGTGGAAATGTTGCCTTGCGGTGAAATTCGATAGTATAATCCATACGATTTGTGGATTGTTGCTTTTCGATGAGCCCATGCCAATCGGAAATGTAGAGGTCGACCGAAGAGGGAGGTTCAAAGGCTCAGGTCCAAGGAAAGGCCTCGCACTCGAACTCGTGGCGTAGGCCGTTTAATATAACCTCTCGGCGGCTCGATACCGTTGGCCGCCACGCGATCCTTGAAAAGCGAGCTTGCGGATAGGTTTCCGGCGCGCATGCAGCGAAATCAAATCCCGCGCGTGCATGCGGGTTTTACATATACGCAATGCGCAAGCGTTGAGAAGCAGTATAGTCGCGATTTTGGAAGTACCGGATACGACCTAGGAAAGTGGGGGGAAGTATGGAACTTTCGCGAAGAAGTTTCCTCAAGCTGTCGGGCGCCGGAATAGGCGTCACGGCCCTCGCCCAACTCGGGTTCTCCGCCACCGCCCTCGCCGCTTCCGAGGAGCTTCGCATCAGCGAGGCCACGGAGACCACCACGGTGTGTCCCTACTGCTCCGTGGGGTGCTCCGCCATCGTGAGCGTCAAGGACGGAAAGATCGTAGGACTGGAGGGCCTCCCCGACAGCCCCATCAACCGGGCGAGCCTCTGCTCCAAGGGGCAGTCCATCTACCAGGTGGCCAACAACGACCGCAGGCTCACCAAGGTGCTCTACCGGGCCCCTGGGGGCACGGACTGGGAGGAGAAGACCTGGGAGGAGGCCATCCCCAGGATCGCCCGCCTCATCAAGGACACCCGCGACGCCACCTTCGTGGAGACGGAGGAGATCGAGGGCGTCAAGGTGACCGCGAACCGTTGCGAGGGCATCGCCCAGCTGGGAGGGGCGGCCCTGGACAACGAGGAGTGCTACCTGGCCTCCAAGTTCGCCCGCGGCCTCGGCCTGGTGTACATCGAGCACCAGGCCCGTATATGACACTCGGCCACAGTCGCCGGTCTCGGCGGCACGTATGGCCGGGGGGCCATGACTAACCACTACATCGACCTGAAGAACGCGGATGTCTTCATGATCTGCGGCGCCAACCCCAGCGAGAACCATCCCGTCTCCTGGAAGTTTGTGGAGGCAGCCAGGGAGGAGCGAGGGGCCAAGATCATCGTGGTTGATCCCCGCTTCACCCGCTCCGCGGCCCGCGCGGACCTCTTCTCCTTCATCCGCCCGGGCACCGACATCGCCTTCTTCGGGGCGCTGATCAAGTACGCCATCGACAAGAACTACATCAACTGGGAGTACGTGCAGAACTACACCAACGCCCCCATCCTGGTGAACCCGGATTTCAAGGGTCCCGGGGAGCTCGACGGCTACTTCAGCGGCTACGACAAGGAGAAGCGCAAGTACGACACCAAGACCTGGACCTACCAGAACGATCCCGCCACCGGGGAAGCCCTGAGGGTGCAGCTCATCCCCATCGCCGAGGACCCCACCTTCAAGGGGCGCGGCGTGCCCAACGGCCCCAAGGACTCCAACGGGAACTACATCCCCAACCCCGACGAGGCCATCGCGGGCACGGTATGGGCCAAGCTCAAAGAGCACTTCTCCCGCTACACCTACGACGGCCCCAACAGCGTGGTGGCCAAGGTCTGCGGCATGGATCCCGCCAAGTTCAAGGAGATCGCCGAGACCTACGTGGGCATCACCCACAAGCGGGACAAGGTCGGAAACCTCATGTACGCCATGGGGCTTACACAGTTCACCTTCGGGACGGAGAAGATCCGCGCTTTTGCCATCCTGCAGGCGCTCCTCGG
>JBBFMI010000346.1:0-1809 GCA_037478635.1 Candidatus Geothermincolales bacterium
CTACGCCACCCCCACCATAATAGGCGAGCTCAAGCGCTACTTCCGAGACAAGGGCTGGGCGATCCGCATTCCCCGGCGCCTGCAGATGAAAGACCTGGAATTGAACCAAGCGGTGGACGAACTCACCCAGAAACTACACCGCTCGCCCACTCTCTCGGAACTTGCCGAACACATGGGCCTTTCCACCGAGGAGGTGGTGGAGATCCTGGAGAGCTCCCACGCCGTCAACTATCTCAGCCTGGACAACCTGTACTCGGGGGAAGAAGAGGACAGGGGGTTCAGCCTGCTGGATTACCTGGGCGACGAGGACAGCGATTTTTCCCTCGCCGAGGACCGGGACGCGCTGGAGAAGATCATCGCCACGCTATCCGAAAGAGAACAGAGGGTAATCTACATGCGCTTCTTCCAGGGAATGACCCAACTCGAGATCGCCAGGGAACTGAAGATCTCGCAGATGCACGTCTCCCGGCTGATCCGCAAGATACTGGAGAAGATGCGCTCTCAACTGGAGGAAGATGAGAAAAGGGCCCTGGGAGAGTAAATCGAGGCTCAACCGGGCTATCGTAAACACCACGTTCCTCCCCAGCCGGCGATGAAGGGAAGGACCCCTAGAAGAATCGATATACTTTACAAGCAACTGGAAAAAACGGGGCAGAACCCCGGGACTTTTCAGGTGACGAAAGGTGAGGCCGGGATGCCATAAGCAGCCGGTAAAGGAGCTGCGAAGCGTTAGACCGCCGAGGAAAAGCCCGCCTGGCTTCATTTCCCGGGAACCGGAACGGCGGCAGTATGTGACATCTTGACCATTCTCTTTCCGGACCGGCCTCAATCATCCTGGAAAAGTCGCAGATCCTCCCTCAGCTTCAGGGGCACCACCCGGTCAGGGGGAAGCATCCGGGAGAGCATCACCGCATTCCTGGGTGCCTTTCCCCGGTAGTGGTTATTGAAGATGGCGAACGTCCTTTCCGCCTGGTCGTCGATGGAAAGCAGGCGCGGGACCCATTCCTCCAGTTCCTCCCCGCTGTACAAGTAGTCGTATCTCTCCCAGGGTTGTCGGTTCCGGTCCCACCAGGCCTCGTAATTCCGACCGTGAAAGCGCACGTAACCCGTGCCCGACGTCACCCAAACCTGGGGCCTGACCAGGCCCTTCAGCCGGGGTTCGTCCACGCAGCAGAATCCCGCCTCGATCTCGCGCAGAAGTTCCTCCGTCTCGGGCACGATCCAGTCCTGGTTGCGGAACTCGATCACGATATCAAGGTCGGGGAGGAGGTTCCGGAACTTGCGCAGGTAGTCACGGTTCTCCGGGCGATTCCTGAAGCCCCAGGGGAACTGGGCCAGCACGCACGCCAGCTTCCCGTGGTCCTCCAGCGGCCTGATGACCTCCCGGAAGCGCTGGAAATCCCCCTCGTTGTCCCGGTACGCGTGGGTGATCCCCTGGTAAGCCTTGACCACGAAGAGGAAGTCGGGGGGAGTGCGTCGAGCCATGGAGAGGATGCTCCGGGCGGATGGGAGGGCGTGCCAGGTGCTGTTCACCTCCACCACGGGAAAGATGGAGGAGTAGTACTCGAGCATGTAACGCTTGTCCATCCTCTCGGGATAGAAGGTGCCTTTCCAGTCCTCGTAGCTGAAGCCGGCCGTTCCCAGGTAGATCAACCTCGGACCTCCTCGTCTTCACCGGAAACGCGAATCGGCCACGGGATGCTCCCGGTCCGCTTATGCCGTCCGCTTTTCCGTTATCTCGGGCAGGGGTTTTCTCTTGGGAAGCCACTCGGAACGAGTCGACCGTGACCTGACCGCGAGGTTCTCCTC
>JBBFMI010000347.1:0-1798 GCA_037478635.1 Candidatus Geothermincolales bacterium
ACCCCTCAACCCTGGACGACGCGGGCTTCAACAACTGCGCCGGGCTCTTCGGGTTCGACACCACCGTGACCCCGGTAAGCGCCATGGTGGATCCCATCTTGAAACAGCTCCCGCAGGGCATCCAGGACCTGGTAAGCGACATCTCGGCGGAAAACTACGGCACGCTGGTCAAGGCGTTGCGGGAGGACCCCCATTCCAACCGCATCCTGCCCTTCCCCATGATCGACGCCGAGGCCATGAGCCTTCTGGAGGCGGTAGCCATGCTGGCCTACTACGACCCCGACTCCGAGTGCACGGTCATGGGCGAGGTGCCCTTCTCCGATTCCGCCCATATCCTCCTGCGCTTCCTGCACTCCAGGGACTTCCAGACCTTCATGGACGGCGTTCCCCAGATCACCGACTTCCGCTACACCAACGAGGCCATGCTGGGGATCGTTTTCGACGACAACTTCGCCCCCCTGGGGATGATCCAGAACAGCATGGGTTTCCTGGAGGGCGGCACGGTGGTGAAGAAGAGCTTCCCCCAGAGCGACTTACTCATGAGCATTCCCCTCCTCTCCGACCTGGTGGGCTCCATGCTCGGAAAGGGGCCGTACTTCATCGCCAACGACGCCGGGCCGTCACCTTTCGAGCTGGGGAAGGGCCCCCTCTACCGCTGGGCCAACTTCGACGAGGTGGGCAGCGAGGATGACCCCCTCTTCCAGGATACGGGAGGCGCCACCACTTACACCACCACCGAGAACGAGGTAAGCGACATACGGGACGTGGCGAGGGTTATCTTCAAGGGGCCCCTCAACCTCACCGAGTGGTACTTCTCCACCCGCCTGGTGGCGGATATCGTGGCCGCGCTATTCCCCTTCGGAAGGGACTATGGCATCAATTTCCTCCACGGCGACAAGTTGGAAAGCATGCCCAAGATCGAATTCATCGCCGAGCAGGGGGTGCTGAGCGGAGGGACCTTCATGTTCCTTCCCATCCCCGGAGAGCGCGAGCTCATCAAGGGCTACAACCACATGGATGTGCTCACCGCCTGCGCCAGCGCTCCCCAGCGCAGGGAGAACGAAGTCATCCGCCCACTGATCGAATTCGTCAAAGAGAACCTGTAGGGGCGAGGAGAACGACCGGACTGGAAAAGGGATCGAGTCGGATCTGCTCCGGGATGAAGAGTCCGTGAGGAACGGACATGGTTTTTCACGGATGGAAACGTCCAGCGAGCTTGCGTCTCATGCTCGCCCCAGCAACCTGGCGGGTGTGGCGAGCAGCGCCGCGTATTTCCCAGGCCATCCGCATTCGAGTTGGTTCCTGCAAGCAGACATGCAAGGCCGGATGGCCGCGACACCCATATACTGACCATCTCCCCCGCCTTGGCCGTTCGCGCATAGATCCAGTGTGGGGAAACCAAACCACCGCCAGGCGAAAAGATTATCCTACCCAAGCCGACGCGCATACAGGCCAGGTGAGCAGCGAGAAGCAAGGGCGAGCGTCTTGCCTCCAACAAGCTTCCTCCTCCCACTCCCCTGCGCGGCCGGGATGTCGCGCGTGCCGACCAGGCGAATGCCGACCGGCCAGGATGAGCGTCATGCCTTCGATAGGTTTCCTTCTCCCATCTGCCTGTGCGACCGGTGGGCGGGCGCGCCGACCCGGTGAGTGCTAGAATCGATGCCGGAGGCAAGCCTTGGGGCTGCGCACCCACAGCACCGACCAGGTGGGGGGTTACTAAACCGCGGCCGTTGCGTGGCGAGGAGGGGATTATGTTAGATGTGCTCATCAGGGGCGGAAGGATAGTGGATGGCACCGG
>JBBFMI010000348.1:0-1795 GCA_037478635.1 Candidatus Geothermincolales bacterium
TGTCGCTCCACGGTAAAGCGGTAAATCTCCACCGGCTCGTCGGGGTATATCCCCGCCTTGGCCTTGGCTATGCGCAGTTGCTCCTCCACCGTGTCCACGCCCTCGAGGTCCGGCAGCAGCAGCCCCAGCCTGCCTCCCCTCTTCACTATCACCCCGTACTTCTTGGGGTCGAGATGGGATTCGTCGGGTACCGGTTCCGGCTCGCTCAGCACGTCCACGCTGATGTCCAGTTCTTCCAGTTCATCCTCTCTCACCGGAGGGAAACGGGGGTCCCGGGTCGCAGCGCTTATGGCGTTCTCCACTATTTCCTGGGCCAGGTTTTCCCGCACCGGCATGAAGGTGCCGATGCAGCCTCGGAGTTCCCCCCTCTTCTTGAGGCTCACGAAGGCGCCGGACCTGCCCGTTATGCGGGAAACCTCTGCGCCCAGTTCCCGGGGATCGATCTTCCTGCCATTCCTCACCCATTCCTCTATGGCGGCCCGGGCCAGGCGCGCATGGGGGGATACCTCCTTGCCCCCTCCGGTTTTTCTCTCGCTCACCTTCCCCCTCCTTCCACGAGCAGGTGCAGGGAGACCATGTAACCCACCCCAAAGGGCCCCTCATAGGAAAGCACCTCGTTCTTGAGTTCGCCGTCTTTAAGGGCTCCCCACATGGCGTGGATGGATCGGAGGCCACATTCCCCCGCCTCCTCTACCAGGTCCTCGTCCAACCGGTAAAGGGCATCGAAATCCCCGCTGCCGGCGATCTCCACGATCCGCCGGTCGAATTCGGCTCCCTTGGGACTGTAGCCTGCCGGCGCTCCCCTGATAAGGCGATGCGAGAGGTCGCCGCTGGCCACGAAGAAAGCCTTCCTGCCCCTTTCTTCGCAGACCTTCTTCACCAGCCTCCCAAGGCGGAAATGGTGTTGATAATCCAGGAAGGAGATGGAAAGCGTTACTATGGGTGTTTCCAGGAACTGGTCAAGATAATAGAGCGGCACCAGCAGGCCATGGTCCAGCTCTTGGTCGAAGCCGGGCCGGTACCCGCTGTCCATTCCATAAAGGGGAAATCCCTCACCTTCGGCAGCCTCGATGAGGTGGCTTACCAGGTCCACGTCGTTTTCCTTCCGGATCCTTACTTCCGGCCTTCCGAAGGAAGAGAAATCACCTTCCAGTATTTCCCTGGTCCTTACCACGAAGGCGTCCCTGTAGACAGGGGTATGAGGGGATATCATGACGAGCGTCTCAGGTTCCAGGGCCCGTAAGCGGTTTCCCAGCACGAGCATGGCTTCCCGGGTGGATCTCACCCTTTCCAGGTCCCTCCCCCCGATCTCCGGTACCAACAGTGGTGGATGAGGGACGATGCATCCGCCCATGATCCCCCTGCCCTCTTTCATCTGTTCACCACCTCTTTTCTTGCCACCAGCCCGCAAAGCCTCCCACGACCGGTCTCAACTCGCGCCGATTCTCTCCCCGGGTTCGACGGGTCTCCCGTAAAGACTCCAGTTTCCAGCCCTTTCCACCTTTACCTCGATGAAATCGCCTTCCAGGTCTCCCTCCGCCCGGAAGTGCACCGGCTTGTTGCCGGACGTACGGGCTTCCCACACGCCCGGGTCCTTTTTACTCTTCCCTTCCACGAGCACCAGATGTGTCCTGCCGACCTCCCTTTCCAGGCTCATCCTGGTTAGCCGCGAGGTCAGCCGGGCCAGCCTGATGAGACGCTCTTGCTTGACGGAACGGGGAACGTCATCTGCCATGAGAGCGGCTTTCGTCCCCTCCCTGGGGTTGTACATGAAGGTGAAGGCCGCGTCGAAGGC
>JBBFMI010000349.1:0-1784 GCA_037478635.1 Candidatus Geothermincolales bacterium
TTCCTCCTCGAAAGCCGACGCCCTCAGCACCGTGGGCGCTCAAAGAACGCCGGGCCGCCGGGGCGTATCCGACCCGCTCTCGCTCATTTTCCGCTTGTTAATTAATCGGTCGAGTCTTTCCCCCTCTTGACCCGGCCCTTGCCCCTTCCGGGAAGCCCCTCCTCCAGCAGGCGCTCCAGGCCCTCCGCCCCCTCTACGGCGGCGGCCTCGATGTTGGAGCGCCGTATCTCCTCGTACACCTCGCGACGGTGCACCGGCACGTCCTTGGGGGCCTTTATCCCCAGGCGCACCCTATCCCCCCTTATCTCCAGTATGAAGACCTCTATGTCGTCCCCGATGACCACGCTCTCCAGGAGCCTGCGCGTGAGAACCAGCATCCCTGCCCCCTTGCCTGATCCGGTTCACGTCCCCCACGGCCTGGAACCGTTGACCCGCGAACCTCCCGGGAAACATCCCCCTCACTTCTCCGCCGTCTTCCCGGGGGCTGCCTCCCGGGTCTCCTCCCCCTCTTCTGGAAAAACGGGCTGCCTGATGGGATACTCCGGCTGGGTAACCACCACCTGCTTGGCCCGGCGGTTGTTGAGGTTCACCAGCACCGGGCCCCTCAGGTTGACCGTCATCTTCCGGGGATCGGAGGGCACGGTCACCAGGCAGAACAGGGAGAAGTTGTAGGGCTCCTTAAGCCCCAGGGCCTCTACGTCCTCGTCGGGAATCTCCGGCGAGTAATCGGGGAAGAAGACCCAGGGGTCTACCACCAGGAAGGCCAGGGAGGGGTCCTCCAGGGACTGGAGCCACATGAAGACCCCCTTGCGGTGGTCCACCAGCACGTAGCGCCGGAGTTCGGGAAAGCCCAGGAGCCCCTCCACGAACTCGATGACCTGCTCTGGCCGGAACTCTATCCAGCCCAGCTTCTGGCTGTGGAACCTCTCAAGCCTCTCCTCGGAATCCCTTTCTTCCTTCCCCTGCACCGTGCACCTCCGGCTCGAATCCCTATCTAATATAACTCCGGGGGCTTCCCCGTCAACCTGCGCGCCGACCGACGGCTCCCCGTCCGCTCCCGGTCGGCCGGTTGACATCCCTCAGCCACGGTCTCGCCCGCGGGTATCCTCCCCCGGCGGACCGGCCCCCTCGAGAAATCACTTCAGGTAGTCCAGGATGGTGGGCATGATGGCCCGGGCGCAGGCGGCCAGGGAGGCCTGGTAGGCAGTCTGCTTGAACTGGAAGTCCATCACCGCCTCGGCCAGGTCCGCGTCCTCGGCCAGGGATAGCAGTTCCCTGTGCTTCACCATCAGGCCGGATATCACCTCTTCCATCTTCTCCAGGCGCTGGGCCACCGCGCCCACCACCCCCAGCTTCTCGGCCACCCGGTCCAGGGCCTCGTCTATCTCCCCGAGCAGCTCGCCCCCCACCCTCCGGGCATCTCCCTGCCGAATGGCGGCAGCAAGGTCGGAGAGCAGCTTGAACAGGCTCCGGCCCTGGTCGCCGATGCCCATGAACACCTCGTCCCCGGTGAGATTGAAGGCCACGGGGGCGCCCTCCCCTATGTTCACCCGGATGTGGGCGGAGTTCCCCTGGTAGACCACGTCGTCCCCGTCGCGCACGAAGGGCGGGTCGTCGGTCCTGGTGCCCGAGAAGACGTAGCGGCCGGAATACCTCTCGTGGGTCAGCTTGAATATGAGCTCGTTGAACTCGTCCATCCGCTGGGCTATGTTCTCCCGGTCGGAGGGCGACAGGGTGTCGTTGGCCGCCTGGATGGCCAGGGTCCTGACCTCGATCAGGGCGTC
>JBBFMI010000350.1:0-1778 GCA_037478635.1 Candidatus Geothermincolales bacterium
GAGGAAGGCCTCCGCTTCGCCATCCGCGAGGGAGGCCGCACCGTGGGGGCAGGAAGGGTTATACAGATAATCAAGTAGGAAGGAGAAACGGGTGGTCGGAGCCATGACCAAGCAGCAGAAGATCAGGATAAAGCTGAAGGCCTACGACCACGAGATCGTGGACAGATCGGCCCGGAAGATCGTGGAGGAGGCCCGCAAGACGGGGGCGTCCGTGTCCGGACCGATACCCCTGCCCACGGAGAGGCACCTTTTCTGCGTGCTCCGTTCACCTCACGTGAACAAGGATTCCCGGGAACATTTCGAGATGAGGATCCACAAGAGGTTGATCGACATCCTGGAGCCTACCCAGAAGACGGTGGACTCCCTCATGCGCCTGGACCTTCCGGCGGGCGTGGACATCGAGATAAAGCTGTGACGATCCCACCGGGACATGCGCAAGGGCGCTGACCGGAGACGGCGTTGAGAGGTGGGAGAAATTGAAGGGGATCATCGGAAGAAAACTGGCCATGACCCAGATCTTCTCCGAGGACGGAAGGGTCGTCCCGGTGACCCTGGTGGAGGCAGGGCCGTGCGTGGTGACCCAGATCAAGACGGAGGAGAAGGAGGGATACAATGCCCTCCAGCTGGGCTTCGGTGAGGTCAAGGAGAAGAAGCTGAACAAGCCCTTGAGGGGCCATTTCCAGAGCAAGGGAGTGACGCCCAAGCGACACCTGATGGAGATAAGGGTGGACGACCCTTCTTCCTATCAGGTGGGACAGGAAATCACCGTGGACATCTTCGCCAAGGGCGATCACGTGGACGTGACCGGCACCTCCAAGGGGAAGGGCTTCTCCGGGGTGGTGAAACGCCACGGTTTCGGAGGCGGTCCCGGATCCCATGGGGCTCACTTCCACCGCGCCCCGGGATCCATCGGAATGTGCGCCACCCCCTCCCGGGTCTTCAAGGGCAAGAGGATGCCCGGAAGGGCCGGGGGAGAGCGGGTGACCGTGCTCAACCTGGAGGTGGTGGATGTAAAACCGGAGAGGAACCTCCTGGTCCTCAAGGGCGGCATCCCCGGACCGCGGGGGAGCCTGGTGATGATCCGGGAGTCGGTGAAGGCGCGCAGGATACGCAAGAAAAAAGCACACGTGCTGGAGTAAGGCGGGGATGAGACCATGAAGGAAGTACCCGTTTACGATACCCAGGGAAACGAGAAGGGCAAGGTCACCCTGTCCGACTATTACTTCGGATGTCCCGTTAACATCCCCGTCATGCACCTGGTGGTCAGGTACCAGCTGGCGGCGGCGCGACGGGGCACCGCCTCCACCAAGCGTAGGCACGAGGTGAGCGGCGGCGGGCGCAAGCCCTGGAGGCAGAAGGGCACCGGCCGGGCCCGCCAGGGTAGCATACGCGCGACCCAGTGGGTGGGCGGCGGAAGGCCCCACGGCCCGAAACCTCGGGATTACCATTTCAAGGTCAACCGGAAGGTGCGCCGCCTGGCCCTCCGCTCCGCCCTGAGCGCCAGGGCGCAGGAGGACCGCATCAAGGTGCTCGAGGACTTCACCTTCGCCGAGCCCAAGACCAAGGCGGCGGCGGAGATATTCAGGAACCTGGGACTTAACGAGGACGTGCTCTTCGTCCTGGCGGAAGAGGACGAGAACGTCATCAAGTCCATGCGCAACCTGCCCCGGGTCGAGGTGATCGGGGTGGACGACCTCAACACCTACGACGTTCTCGCCAACGATTGGGTGGTGTTCACCCTTTCCTCCCTGGAGAAGCTGCAAGGGGGGGTGAGCGAT
>JBBFMI010000351.1:0-1777 GCA_037478635.1 Candidatus Geothermincolales bacterium
GAGAAGGTAGCTCAGGGCTCCATGGAGGACCCCCGGGGAACCCAGGCAGAGGGTGCTCCCGTGTTCGCCGGGGCCGTCGCCGAAGCCCCCGGCCTCCACCCCGTACATCTCCACTTCGTCGTTGAGAAAGGGGTGGAAGAGCCCGAGGGAGTTGCTGCCGCCTCCCACGCAGGCCATCAGGACATCGGGCAACCTTCCCTCCCTTTCCATTACCTGCTCGCGGGCCTCTCTGCCGATCACCGACTGGAAGTCCCGCACCATGGTGGGATAGGGATGGGGGCCCACCACGGAACCGATGCAGTAGTGGGTGAAGTCCACCGTGGCCACCCAATCCCTGAGCGCCTCGTTGATGGCGTCCTTGAGGGTTCCCGATCCTCCCCTTACCGGGGTCACCCTGGCCCCCAGTAGCTCCATGCGGAACACGTTAAGCGACTGCCTTTCGATGTCCTCCACCCCCATGAACACCTCGCATTCCAGGCCCAGGAGGGCTGCGGCGGTGGCGGTGGCGACCCCGTGCTGTCCTGCCCCCGTCTCGGCCGTGACCCTCGTCTTCCCCATCTTCTTCGCAAGAAGGCACTGCCCGAGGGTGTTGTTGATCTTGTGAGAGCCGGTATGGCACAGGTCCTCGCGTTTCAGGTAAACCTTGAAGCCGAGCTCTTCGGAAAGGCGTTTTGCGTGGTAGAGCGGGGTGGGCCTTCCCGCGTAATCCCGCAGGAGAGCTTCCAGCTCGGCTCGAAAACCAGGATCGTCTTTCCAGCGCAAGTACGCTTTTTCCAGGTCGATCAGGGGCTGCATCAGCGTTTCGGGGACGAACCTTCCCCCGAACTTGCCGAATCTTCCCCCTGAACCATTCCACGATGTCTCTGGCATGGGATCAGGCCTCCTTGTACTTGGAAAACAATTCCGATTCTTTTGCCCTGGATATGAAGCGGGCCATGAGTTCCCCATCCTTTATCCCGGGCGCGCGCTCCACGCCGCTGTTAACGTCCAGGCCGAACGGGCGGACCGCTTTTAGCGCGGCAAGCACGTTTTCCTCGCGCAGCCCACCGGCCAGGATCACCCTCCTGTGCTTGGCCAGGCGGGCTGCCAGGCTCCAGTCGGCGGTGCGACCGGTCCCACCCAGGGATCGGGATGACCAGGCGTCCACCAGGAAGGCGAACAGAGGGGGGAATCCTTCCGCCTCGTCCAGGTCTTCCTCGCGGGTCGGCCTCAGGGCTTTTATGGCCCGGGGCGCGAAGGGAGCGACCTCATCCGGGCCTTCACCTCCGTGGAACTGCACCAGGTCCAGTTTGCAGAACCGGAACAGGTGGCGGACCTCATCCCGGGCCATCCCAGCCACCACCCCGACCCGCAGTAGACCGGTCGGGAGCCGGTGGGATATGAGGCGGGCCCGATCTGGCGGGATGTAGCGCGGGCTTTCGGGGACGAAGATGAAACCCACCGCCGAAAAGCCGAGATGATAAGCGGCTTTCGCGTCTTCCAGCCTGGTAATACCGCATACCTTCACGAACATCTTCTGCCCTTTCCCAGTAGCATGGAAGCGGCCCTTACCGGATCCGGGGCGCGCATGAGATATTCTCCCACCAGCACGGCGTCCACGCCCATTTCCTCCATTGACCTGACGGATTCCGGGTCCTGAAAGCCGCTCTCGCTCACCACCACCCTGTCCTCGGGGATCAACGGGAATATCCTTTCGGTGGTGGATATATCGACGCTCAGCGTTCTCAGGTCCCGGTTGTTTATTCCCACCACTTCCGCGCCCGCCTCGAGGGCTTTT
>JBBFMI010000352.1:0-1774 GCA_037478635.1 Candidatus Geothermincolales bacterium
CCACAGGCCAGGGTCTCCCCGGCGCCCCTCTCCCACACCCTTATTCGTAACCTCCCGCGATCCAGTACCTGCACGAATTCCACGTTTGTCCTCTCCGGGAAGTACGGATGGTTCTCGATGGAGGGTCCCCACTCCCCCACCGGCTCGGCGTCCACGTCCTCCACGAATATGACGAAGTGGGGATTGCCCATGGATATCCCGAATCCCCTCACCACGCGGTCTTCCAAGTGCAAGACCGTGGAACCATCCTCCTCTCTCGCTTCCAGCGGGGGAAGCGACAGGGACGTCAGGTCTGGAGCGCCCATGTCCACTTCCACCTCTTCCACCTCTCCCCGCTGCCCGGTGAAGGGACGAACCGCCCGGGGACCAGCCAGGGTCTCCACCAGCATCTCCTCCTTTCGGATGCCCAGGACCTCGAATGCGTATTTGGCCAGGCAGCGTATGCCGTTACCGCACATCTCCGCCTCCGAGCCATCCGGGTTGAAGATACGCATGGCCACGTCCCCGCCGGAGGTGGGAGGAGAGGCCAGGATCAGGCCGTCGGCACCTATCCCGGTCCTTCGGGCGCAGAGCTGGCTTATCTCGTCCTGTAGCAGGGGAAGGTCGGCGAACAGGCCCTCCAGGATGATGAAATCGTTTCCCGTTCCATGGTATTTTCTGAATTCCATTTCCGCCTCCACTGCCGTCACGGGTCACGGAAATTTAAGAAAAAAATTAACGGCGAGGCCGCCCGGGGTCAATCAAGTCTTTTGGGAAGATGCACGGGCCGTTCATGGCGACCTCCCGCCCGAGGTCGCGAATCCTTCCCAGGCTTCCCTGAAGAAAAGGCTCACCTCCCTTACCAGGTCTTTCCAGTGAGTCCCGTAATGTTCCTCGCTTGGGCTGAACCAGCGAAGTCCCGGTATTCCCTTAAGGTAGATCAGCTGGCGTCGAGCGTACCTGCGGGTCGCCCCCTTGATCCTCGCCACCGCCTCCTCGAAAGTGCATTTTCCCTCCAGGAAATCGAAAAGTTCCTTGTATCCCAAGGCCTGGCGGGCCGTTCTGGAGAGCCCTCCTGTCCTCCAGAGCGTTTTCGCCTCTTCCAACAGCCCCTCCTGCATCATCCGGTCAACGCGGTGATCGATGAGACGGTAGAGCGTCTTCCTGGGCGGATTTACCACCGCCCCCGCGTATGGGATGAGCGTCGGGTAGCCTCCCCTCTTGCGGACAAAACTGCTGAACGGCTTTCCGGTGATCCTGTACACTTCCATGGCCCGCAGGGCCCTCCTGGGGTTTCGGGAATCTTCCCTCTCGGCGAAAACCGGGTCGATCTCCGCCAGGCGACGGAAGAACGCCTCGGGATCCCGTCGCAGGTCCTCTTCCAGTTCCCTGCGCGTCTCCGGGTCCCCCCGAGGGGGGAAGCGGAGGTCAAAGACGACCGCCTCGAAGTAGAGACCGCTCCCTCCCACCAGCAGGGGGATGTTCCCCCTTTCCAGTATCTCCTCTACCGCTTTCCGGGCAATGGCCTGGTATTCCGCGACGGTGAAATCGCGAGCGGGATCCACCAGGTCCAGGAGATGGTGGGGGACCTGCCGGCGCTCCTCGGGGGTGGGCTTGGCGGTACCCACGTCCATACCCCGGTAGACCTGCATGGAGTCCACCGAGACCAGTTCCACGGGAAGGTATCGGGCGATGTCCAGCGCCAAGCGGCTCTTCCCCGCCCCAGTGGGTCCCAGGAGGGCGAGAACGCGAGGCTTGGAGGGTTCTTGCGCGAGATCCGACATCAATGGTGTCG
>JBBFMI010000353.1:0-1756 GCA_037478635.1 Candidatus Geothermincolales bacterium
TAGCCCGCTCTGGGCCTTCATGGCCTCCAGGAACTCGTAGCCGCTCATGATGGCCATGCGCAGGTCGAGGAGCACCAGGTGCGGAAAGGACTCGTAGAGGAAGTCCAGGCCCCGCGTCCCCCTCTCCGCCTCGATCACGTCGTAGCCCTCGGAGACCAGAAGGCGCGCCACCAACCTCGCCATCTCCGGGTCGTCCTCTATGTAGAGGATGCGCTTGCCCTCACCCGCGGAGCCCATCGGCGCCCCCGAATTCATCCATGAGCCTCTCGGCCTCCCTCGCCCCCTCGAAGCTCGACCGCGCGGCCTCTTCGTTGGCCCGCTTGATCTCCTCGTACACTTCTTTGCGGTGCACGGTCACCGACCTCGGGGCCTTGATGCCGAGGCGAACCTTGTCTCCCTTTATCTCCAGCAGGCAGACTTCAACGTCTTCGCCTATCATCACGCTTTCGTTTATCTTCCTGGTGAGAACGAGCATCCCTGCCCCTCCGCTTTCAGGCTCGCCCGGCCCCTCCGCCCGCCTCCTCCCCGGCCGGGCCGAAGAGGCGGTGCCTGGTGGTGTACTCGGGGTTTAAGAGCACCACCTGCTTGGCCTTCCTGGTGTTGAGGTTCACCACCGTGGGCCCCTTGAGGTTCACCGTAGTCAGCTCCACCCGCTCCGGGACGGTCACGAAACAGAAGACGGAGAAGTTGTATGGCTCCTCGAGCTCCAGCGCCTCCACGTCCTCGTCCGGTATCTCCGGAGAATAATCTGGGAAGAAATTCCATGGATCCGTGACCAGGAAGGCCAGGGAGGGCTCCTCCAGGGATTGCAGCCACAGGAAGGGGCCCTTTTTATGCTCCAGCAGCACGTAATCGCGGTAGGCGGGAAAGCCCAGGATGCCCTCGATAAAGGCGATCACCTGGTCCTCGCCGTACTCGATGCTCCCCAGCTTGGCGCTCTCGTACCTCAACATCTCTCCCCCGTCGGTGTTTCCGGCCTATGGTACCACAAAACCAAGGCGAAATTCCCTCCACCAAGTGGTTGATTTGCCATCATGTTCTCCGCGACCACAGCCGGGCGAAAGCATCACACTGAAGGCCTCCCCATGCCCTCTCCGCTCGCCCCATCCTTCGTGACTAATATCAATCATCCAAGGATCATCCCAGGTAATCAAGCAGGGAGGGCAGTATCACCCGCGCGCAGGCCGCGAGCGAGGCCTGGTAGGCGCTTTCCTTGAGGTTCAAATTCATGGCCGCCTCGGCGAGGTCCACGTCCTCGGCCTCGGAAAGCAGGCTCTTTTCCCTCTCGGTCAGCTGGGAGATGAGGGATTCCATGCGCTCGAGGCGGTTGGCCGCCGAGCCCACCACCCCCTGTTTCTCCACCACCTTGTCCATGGCGTCGTCGATGGCGCCGAGCAGGGCACCTCCCACCGCCTCGTGGTCCCCCGCCCTTATCGCTTGCGCGAGGTCGTAGAGGAGGGTGAATACATCCGTTCCCGTGGCGCCGATGCCGGTGAAGGCCTCCTCCCCGGTAACGTTGACCACCAGGTCAGATCCCGGCCCTATGTTGATCCTGATGTGCTCGGAGTTGCCGTTATAGACCGCGCTGGTTCCCGTCCATTCAAAGGGCGCCTCGCCTGTCTGGGTCCCCGAGAAGACGTATCTACCCGCGTACTGTTGCTTGCTCAACTGCATGATGGTATCCCTGAACTCGTCCACGCGCAGGGCGATGTTCTCCCGGTCGGTTGCGGTGAGGTACCCGTTGGCCGCCTGGATG
>JBBFMI010000354.1:0-1737 GCA_037478635.1 Candidatus Geothermincolales bacterium
ACGTCGACTGGCAGCCGCCCGCCCGCCTGCCTGCCGGGCTGCGCTTCCTCACCGCGCAGAACGTCGCCTCGCTGTTCGAGTTCCCGCCCGATCTCGCACCGGTGCCCGCGCAGCCGAACCGGCTCTTCGATCAGGTGCTCGTCCGCACCTACGACCGCGAATGGCGCGAGATCGTCCGATGAGCCGCCTCAGCCGGCGCGAGTTCGCCTTCGCGATCACCGGCCTCGCGCCGAAATCCGGCCAGAAGATCGAAGGCGGCTTCGTGTTCGAGTCCGACACGGAGGGGCCCGACCTCGGCCACCGCCTCCGCCGTGAGGTCGTCTTCGGTGGGGCCGAGCCCTCCCGCGGTTATCACCACCTCGGAGATCTCCATACCAAGGGCCAGACCTCGGGAAATATCGTCTTTTTCGTCCCTCACGTAAATGGCCATGGATAACTCCATGCCCATGTCCTCCAGGACATCGCGGAGGAAGGGTAGGTTGGAATCCTCAACCCTTCCCTCCACTAGCTCGTCCCCCACCAGAAGAACGGTAAACCTCGCCATGGTCATCTGTCGTGACTGTCCGGACCGACCTGGCCCCTGTCTCCCGAGGGGCTTTCAGGGGCGTTCGCTTCCACATAGGACCTGTACCTGGCCATGTAGTCCCATCCCGAATACAGGGTGAAGAACAGCGCCACTGCCAGGGACATCCTTCGGGACCATTCCCACATCCTCCCCTCCCTTTTAGGGACGCTCAGCAAGAGGGATAGGAGCTGAAAGTTAGCTTTCAACTTGCCGAGCATGCTGGCCGGGACCGATGAGCCCCTGCTCCCGGCGTAAGTGCGGAAGAGGGTCATGGCGATCTCCCTGCCTATGATCACCGCCGGAACCCAGAGGCTCAACTCTCCCCTCTTCACCAACATCAGGTAGGAAGTGGAGATATAGATCTTGTCTGCCAGGGGGTCCAGGAACTGACCCAGGGCGGTTACCTGGTTGAGCCTGCGGGCAAAATAGCCGTCGAGATAATCGGTCAGGGCCGCAAGGGCTATCGTTCCCGCGGCCAGCTCGTCAGTGGCCCTTCTCTTTCGGCTCAACAGGGCCGCAATGACGGGAGAGGCGGCTATCCTCATCCCGGTGAGGAAGTTGGGGAGGTTGAGGATCTTCTCGTCTCCTTTAAGGTGATCCGCTAATCTCCTCAGGCTCTGCAATCAGGTCCAGCCCCTCCATGTCTACGACCTTCACCCACTGCCAATCGCACAAGGGTATTTTCCCCGTGCGGGGGATCAATATCAAGCCGTCCACCTCCGGGGCCTCCCGGTATGACCTCGCTTGCAGGTACCCCGGCTCGTCATCGCATATCCCCTCTACCAGGACTCGCACCCTGCGACCCAGCATCTCCATCGCCTTTTCCCGGGAGATCACCTCCTGGACCTCCTCCAATAGGCGCTTTCTCTCCGTCGCCGTTTCCGGGTCCAGGCCGGACGGCAAGCTCGCGGCCCTCGTGCCCTCCTCGGGGTAGAAGGTGAAAACCGCCAGGTGATCGAAGCGCGTATCCTGCACGAAGTCCAGCAGACGCTGGAAATGCCTTGGTTCTTCCCCCGGAAAGCCCACCATGCAGGTGCCGCGAAGGCAGGCCCGGGGAAAGGTTTCCCTTATCGTCTCGATCAACCCCCGGAGCTCTTTATCCCCTGCCCTTCTCCTCATCCCCGCCAGCACCTCGTAGTCAACGTGTTGGAACGGAAGGTCGAAATAAGGAT
>JBBFMI010000355.1:0-1710 GCA_037478635.1 Candidatus Geothermincolales bacterium
GGAGGTGACCCGCCAGGCGGCGGTGGCCGACGCCGCCCACGCTTACACCTTCGTCCGGCGGGAGGGGCCCTTCCTGGCGATGGCGGACGAGACCAAGCTGAGGCGGGCTCTGTGGAACCTGCTGGACAACGCCAGGAAGTTCTCACCGGCGGGAAGCGAGATAACCGTGACCGTGGGCCGCCGAATGGACGGCGTGTTCGTTTCGGTCCGGGATCGGGACATCGGCATATCCCGCTGGCACCAGCCCCTCCTGTTCCGCCGGTTCTCCCAGGTGGACAGGGGCGATGCCCGCCGCTCCCAGGGCCTGGGGATCGGCCTTTACCTGGTGAAGGAGATCGCGGAGCTGCACGGGGGGAAAGTGGAGCTGGAGAGCGAGCCGGAAAGGGGCTCCGTCTTCACACTGGTCATCCCCCCGGGACTCGAGGAGGGGACGGGAGTCCATGCGGGAGCGTCAGGGCTGCGGGTGGGATCTACGGAGGAAAAGAGGAAGTTTTAACCATGCCGAGGCATCGCCTGGGGCACGTCAAGCCGTGGAGGGAATGCCTTTCCCAGGGGGACTCAGCTTTTTGGATGGAGGAGGGGAAGCGATGGCGTCCTTAACCCCCACGGCCGACCATTGGGTCCGAAACGCCATTTCAGGCGAGGATACCGGTGAGAGGAGGCGAGGGGATGCGCGGCAGGGAAAGGCAATGATATCCTTTCCGGTTTTTCGGGGGAATGAGCGTGAATTCCGGGGTACCCTGCTGGGAAGGCGGCAGGCCAAGGTAAGGGAGGTGGAAAGGTGATCCGCGGGCTTTACTCTTCTTATGCCGGGATGAGGGCCTGGCTGTTGCGGCAGGACGTCACCGCCGCTAACCTGGCCAACGTCTCCAGCCACGGCTTCAAGCAGGACCGGGCGGTGTTCAGGTCCTTCCCGCCCCGGGAGATGGTGGCCCTGCAGGGCCGGGACATCGGAGGTGGCTCCAACCTCCAGCCCCTCGGGCCTTACAGCGGCGGCGTGCTACTGGGGGAGGTGAGGACCGACTTCTCCCAGGGCGCGCTGGAGGAGACCGGGGTTCCTACCGACCTGGCGGTGGAGGGAGAGGGCTTTTTCGCCGTGCAGCGGGGCGGAAGGGTCCTCTACACCCGCAACGGCTCCTTCCATCTGGACCGCGACCTGTACCTGGTGGACTCGGCCGGGGGAAGGGTGCTGGACGCCGAGGGAAACCCCATAAGGGTGCAGGGGGAACTGCTGGTGAGGGAGGACGGCACCTTCCTCGTGGGCGGCAGGGAGGCGGGAAGGATAGGCCTTTTCGCCTTCGACGACCCCTTGTCCCTGCGGAAGGCGGGCGAGGGTTACTTCATGGCCGCCCAGCCGCCCCGGGCCGCCTCCGGGAGGGTGAGGCAGGGTTACCTCGAGGCGTCCAACGTGAGCGCGGTGGACCAGATGGTCCAGCTCATCGAGGGCTTGAGGGCCTACGAGAGCAACCAGCGGCTCATCCTGGTCCAGGACCGCACCCTGGAGAAGCTCATCAACCAGACCGGGAAGGTGTGAGGGTGAGCGGGATATGCCCCGCGGGAAGATATAGGCCCGGTGGACTCGCGGCCCGTGGGCGACGCGGAAAGAAAGGTGGGCGCTCGCCGACCCCCGGGGAGGACCGCACCCTGGAGAAGCTCATCAACCAGACCGGGAAGGTGTGAGGGTGAGCGGGATATGCCCCGCGGGAAGAT
>JBBFMI010000356.1:0-1680 GCA_037478635.1 Candidatus Geothermincolales bacterium
GCTCCGACGAGATTCGTTCCCCATAGCTGGCAAGCGACGCACCACTTCGCCGACGTTTTCCACCGCAACGACCTCTTATCCATGATCGGGAGAGGCTATCCATGATTGGAAGAGGCCACGGATATGCCTCTCCCTTCTCGACCGCGGCTGAGGCTTGAGTAAAAAGGCCTGCTGTGTTATATGAAACATAATTTGAATTTAATAAAAATAATTTGTTTATGTTCTGTGGCTGGCTTCCGGTTTCCCTAATTACCGGAGCGCCTTGAAGCTTTCTGGGGCACGAGAAGGGGCCACCGGGGATCGAAGAGGTCCGGGTATGGAAAGAGTCGACGGGGGTACCCGCCCGTGCATGGGAGGGATATACCCGGCCGGCGATGTTGAACGGGCTTCCAGCTTCCCTCTCTGCCGTTCAGCTGACCATGCCGGCGAGATGCGCCTGCTCCTGGGAGGGACGAGGAGCGGCAAGAGCTCGCTGGCCGTCGCCATGGCCGAAGGGTTGGGCGGGGATCTCCTGTTTCTCGCAACCGCCAGGGATCCGGATCCCGAGATGGAGGACCGGATACGGCGTCACCGGGAAGAGAGGTCGTCCAACTGGAAGACCCTGGAGTGGAATGGCGAGGCTTTCCCCGGATTGCCCGATAGGGTGGAGGTAGTCCTCCTCGATTCGGTCACCCTCCTTGCTTCCGACATCCTGGTCCGGGAGTGGGAGAGGTCCGGGCGACCCATTCGGGGCGCGTCTTTCGCGATGGACCTGGTGGACGAGGTGAGCGGCAGGGTCATCCGGTTAGTCCGGGACCTCAGGCGGAGGTCCCGATTTCTCCTGGTGGTGGGGGACGAGGTGGGCCTGGGAACGGTCCCGCCCGATCCCCTGGGAAGGGCATTCCGGGACCTGTGCGGGACGGTGAACCGGCTGCTCGCCCGGGAGTCGGACCGCGTCTATTTCGTGGTGGCCGGGCTTCCCTTTTGCCTTAAGGGGGATGGTTCGACTCTCATGGATCCGCCTTCCTTACCGGAAAGAAGGCCAGAAAGGGTCCCGGAGGGGGTCGATCCACCGCCTTGATGCCGGGTATACGGCCGGCGATGTTTCGGAGGAAAAAAGAAAAGGAAATTGTTGGTAGGCATATCAAGTACCAGGAAGAGCCATGAAATGGAGGCAGGAAATGGGATTGCTGGAAAACGCCATATCGAACATCACGGGACTTGACCAGGAGGCGATGGCCGAGGCCCGCCGGCGCCAGGACGAACTGACCAAGCCCCAGGGATCCCTGGGCATGCTGGAAGAGATTTCCATCAGGCTCGCCGGCATCTTCGGAATGGCCATACCTCCCCTCGGCAAGAAGGTGGTGATAGTCATGGCGGGAGACCACGGGGTGGTCGAGGAGGGGGTCAGCCGGTTTCCCCAGGAGGTCACTCCCCAGATGGTGCTCAATTTCCTGCGGGGAGGGGCGGCCATCAATGTCTTGGCCCGGCACGCGGGGGCGGAGGTCCGCGTGGTGGACATAGGGGTGGCCACCGAGGTCTCCGGCCCCGGCCTCTTGGCGCGAAACGTCAGGAGGGGGACGGCGAACATGGCCAAAGGTCCCGCCATGAGCAGGGAGGAAGCGGTGAGGGCCCTCGAGACGGGGATCCAGGTGGCCTGGGAGGAAATCGAGGCCGGAGCCCTGTACCTCGCCACCGGTG
>JBBFMI010000357.1:0-1671 GCA_037478635.1 Candidatus Geothermincolales bacterium
CTGCGGGGACCTCGGTTTCCGGAGGGCGGTTTTCTTCGGCATAGAAGGCGAGAACCTGGTCCCCCTCGGCGCTTTCGCGGAGGGAGACGATGGCTGGGCAAAGCGCCTGGTGGAGGAGAGGAAACCGGTCCCCATTTCTCCCTTGGCGGAGACTCCCGAGGCCAGGGCTGTCCGCGAAGGAAACCCCTTGATCCTTAGGACCGAGGACCGTCGGTCGGTGGCCTTCATCGACCCCCTCCCGGGAAGTTTCGTGGCCCTCCTTCCCCTGAGGATGGGCGAGTCGGTCAGGGGCCTCATCTACCTGGAGACAGACGATGCATGGTCAATCATCGGCAGGAGAAACCAGGAGCTCCTGGCCTCCTATGCGGACACGGTGTCCATGGCCTGGGAAAACACCAACCTTTACCGTGAGGTGATGGCCAAGCGGAGGGCCATGGACCAACTTCTTTCCCGCGTCAACACGGCTCACGAGGAGGAGAGGGCACGCATTGCCCGGGAGCTTCACGACAGCATCGCCCAGTCCCTGCTCAAGATCATATATACGGCCGGGTTTGCCCTGGACTTTCTCAAGGAAGACCCCGCCCTGGCCGTGGACGAGATCGAGGAGGTGCAGCAGAGGGCCAAGGAGTGTCTCCAGGAGTTGAGGGCCATCATGGCCAACCTACGCCCCGTCTCTCTGGACATACTGGGACTGAAGGATTCGATCGTGCGTTACGCGGAGCAGTACGAGGAGGAGTATGCCATCACCGTGGAGCTGGACCTCCAGGGCCTGGAGAACCTGACCCCCCCAGTGGAACTGGCCATATTCCGAATCCTCCAGGAGCAGCTGGCAAACGTGAGGAAGCACTCCAACGCCGATTGGGTCAAGGTGAAGACCGCCCTGGAGGATGGAGACCTGGTCCTCACGGTGGAAGACAACGGCGTGGGATTCGACCCAACCGAGATAGGAAGGGCCCAGGAGGGCGGGAAACACCTGGGAATAATGGCCATGCGCGAGCGAGCGGAGCTCTTGGGGGGTGAGCTCTTCATCGATTCCGCCCCCGGCAAGGGCACCAGGATAACCGTGAGGATCCCCATGATCTCGAGAAAAGAGGTCTGAGATGGAAAAGCAGGTGATCAAGGTCATGTTGGTGGACGACCACGAGGTGGTCCTGGAGGGGCTCATACGCATCCTGGAAAGGGAAGGGGGCATACAGGTGGTGGCGGTGGCCCGCAGCGCGGAGGAGGCGCTGGAGAAGGTGGAGCGCTTTCCGCCCGATGTGGCCATCGTCGACATCCAGCTCCCCGGCATGAACGGTATAGAGCTCATCCGCCGCCTGAAGCAAGCCCACCCCAGGATAGAGGCCATCACCCTCACCGTCTTCGACGACGAGCAGTTCGCCAAGCAGGCCATAAAGGCCGGGGCCATCGGCTATGTCATCAAGGACGCGGCCAAGGAGGAGCTGGTGAAGGCGGTCCGGGCGGCCGCCAAGGGCGAGTCGCTGATATCCACGTCGGTGGCCCGCAAGCTCCTGGAGGAGATAACGGAGGAGGGAGGGGAGAGGAAAAAAGAAGAGGAACTCGAGGGACTTTCCCAGAGGGAGCTGGACGTCCTCAAGCTCATGACCAAGGGCTACAACAACCGGCAGATAGCCGACATCCTGTTCATCAGCGAGCACACGGTAAAGGTGC
>JBBFMI010000358.1:0-1644 GCA_037478635.1 Candidatus Geothermincolales bacterium
CTTCCCTGATCGTGCTGGACATCATGCTCCCCGGCCTGGACGGCTGGGAGGTCTGCCGCCGCATCCGCAGCGCGTCCGGCGTCCCCATCATCATGCTCACCGCCCGGGAAGACGAGGTGGACAAGGTGGTGGGCCTCGAGCTGGGCGCCGACGATTACCTGACCAAGCCCTTCAGTCCCCGGGAGCTGGTGGCCAGGGTTAAGGCGGTCCTCAGGAGAGCCCAGCCTCGCCAGGATGCCCACGACGTGATCAGGGCCGGCGACCTGGTCATCGATGCCGGGAGGAGGAAGGTGCTGCAGGGAGACCGGGAGGTGGAGCTGACTCCCCGGGAGTTCGACCTCCTATATATCCTCGCCCTCAACCGCGGCATCGCCATGAGCAGGGAAAAGCTCCTGGAGCGCATATGGGGCATCGAGTATTACGGTGACCTGAGAACGGTGGACGTCCACGTAAGGCACCTGAGGGAAAAGCTGGGAGACGATCCCTCCAGCCCCCGCTACCTGGAGACGGTCAGGGGCGTGGGGTACCGCTTCAAGGAGGGATGACCCCGGCCCCGGTCCAGGGATATGACCTGGCCCAGGGGCTAAAGTCCCCCGCCACGGTTGTCCGTTTTCAGGGGACGTCGGACAGGAAAACGATCGCGCCGGTCAAGAGAGGGGATCGTCGAAGACATGGATCCTTCCCGCGACAAAGGGGTTTCCGGCTCGCCCGGTCGGAGAGGTCCGTTCCGCCTCCGCTCCCTCCGGGGAAGGTTCGTCCTCTCCTTCATCGCCGTCACCCTCTTCAGCTTGGTCCTCCTGGGAGCCATCTTCGCCTCCCTGCTCCAACACCTGAAAGCCAGGGAGGAGAGGAAGGCCAAGGAAGAGCTCGCCTCCCAGGCCATGGAGATGGCCGGCGACCTCGAGCTATACCTATCCCGCAACTACCCGGGCTTCCCGGAGATCACCTCCATCCGGGTATCCCAGCTCCTGCGCCTCGAATCCAGGCTCATAAAGGCGAGTTCCCTGGTGGTGAACGAGGAGGGCTTGGTGGTGGCGCCGAGGCCGTCGCCCGCCGGGCTCCCCTCCCGCATACCCGTCGACCTTTTGTCCGCCGAGGTCGGCAAGTACGATGCCGAGCTGGAGAACATGGGCCGGGCCTACCTGGTGACGGTGCCGCTGAACGTCGCGGGAGAGCAATTCTCCCACCTGGTGGTGATCAAGCCCGCCGGGGAACTCTATTTCGGCTTCAGCCGGGAACTGGTCCAGTACCTGCTGCTGGCAGGGGGCATCTCCATGGCCCTCTCCGTGCTCCTGGCCCTCTACCTGAGCGAGCGCATACTCAAGCCGGTTAAGCGCCTCACCCGGGCCGCCTGGGACCTGGCCCACGGGCGCCCGGGTTCGCGGGTGGAGGTGGAGGGAAAGGACGAGATCGCCCAGCTCGCCGACTACTTCAACTACATGGCCGAAAGGGTGGAGCTCAACGCCCGCCTCCAGAGGGACTTCGTGGCCAACGTCTCCCACGAGATCCGCACCCCCCTCACTTCCATCGAGGGCTTCACCGAGGCCCTGCTCGACGGCACGGCGGGCGAGGAGGACCGCGAGAGGTACCTCCGGATCATCAAGGAGGAGACCGGAAGGCTGAAGAGGGTGCTGCAGCAGCTGC
>JBBFMI010000359.1:0-1640 GCA_037478635.1 Candidatus Geothermincolales bacterium
CCCGTGCACCACCACGCGGGGCCCATCCATGAACGCCCCCAGGTCGTTCCCGGGAACGCCCCGGACGACTATCTCCACCCGCCTCCTCACGCCGGAACCTATGTACCTCTGGCCGCAGACCCCTTCCAGTATTATCCTTCCCGCGCCCCTGGCGGCCTCCCTTTTGACCAGGCTGTTCAGCTCCCGGTAATGGAGGCCATCCGCCTGGAGCGTAACCTCGCGCAAGGGCGCTTCCTCCTTCCGGAAAACCGCCGTCCCGCGTCCCGCCACGACCGCCTCTCCTCTCGCCAATTGCGTTCTCCTCCTTCTCAAGGCCCACGTTCCGAGATCGGCCACGGCCCGTACTTACATCTCGGGGCCAGCGGGTCCCGGCCTCACCTCGGCACGATCGCCTGCAACCCTGCCTAAAAATCTGGCAAATTCTTCCATATAACTCCGCTACGTGCCGGCGTGCTTTATCCCCAGCACCTCGAGCTCCTCCCGGTTCAAGCCCACGCCCCGCAGTTTCAGCCTGTTCCCCCGCAGGCTCTCTATCGAGTTGATCCCCATCCCCCCGAGCATCTCCATGATCTCGTGGGACCACGCCCTCACCAGGTTGACCAACCTGCGGGACCCGATATCTGGGTTCAGCCTCCTGGTAAGATATGGATCCTGTGTCGCTATGCCCCAGTTGCACTTCCCCGTATAGCACTTCTGGCACACGTGACACCCCAGCGCGACCAGGGCCGCCGTGCCGATATAGACAGCGTCGGCTCCCAGGGCTATCGCCTTCACCACGTCGGCGGAGGAGCGGATGCCACCGGCCACCACGACGCTCGCGCGGTTCCGGATCCCCTCCCTGCGCAGGCGCTCGTCCACGGTAGCCAGGGCCAGCTCGATGGGGATGCCAACGTTGTCCCTGATCATGGTGGGCGCGGCGCCAGTGCCACCCCTGATCCCGTCGAGCACCACGATGTCGGCCCCGGCTCGGACTATCCCCGAGGCGATGGCGGCGGAGTTGTGCACCGCCGCTATCTTCACCGAGACCGGCTTCTTCCAATCGGTGGCCTCCTTCAGGGCGTAGATCAGCTGGGCCAGGTCCTCGATGGAGTAGATGTCGTGATGGGGAGCGGGAGAAAGCGCGTCCGTGCCCCTGGGGATCATCCGCGTGCGCGATATCTCCGCGCTCACCTTCTCCCCCGGAAGGTGGCCTCCGATTCCCGGCTTGGCTCCCTGCCCGATCTTTATCTCCAGCGCCGCGGCCACCTCCAGGTAATCGGGGTGCACCCCGAAACGCCCCGAGGCCACCTGGCAGATGGTGTGGTCGCCGTACCTGTAAAGATCCCGGTGAAGGCCACCTTCCCCCGTGTTGTAATACGTGCCCAGTTCAGCCGCGGCCCGGGCCAGGGCCTCGCACGCGTTGTAGCTTATGGCCCCGTAAGATATGGCGGAGAACATTACTGGTACCTCGAGCCTCAGCTGGGGCGCGAGCTCCGTGCGGAGGACTGGTGACCCGTCAACCCTTTCCACCCGCAGGGAATCGGGCTTCGAACCCAAATAGGTCCTGAGCTCCATGGGCTCGCGCAAGGGGTCAATGGAAGGATTTGTCACCTGGCTCGCGTCAAGGACCATCCGGTCCCAGTAGATGGGATAACCCTTGT
>JBBFMI010000360.1:0-1639 GCA_037478635.1 Candidatus Geothermincolales bacterium
CCGCCACGGCGTGCCCATCGCCGGGAACGTGCTCCAGCAGGAGCTTGCCCTCCTCACCGGCGCGGTGGACGCCATGGTGGTAGACGTTCAGTGCGTGTACCAGGGCATAGGGCAGATCGCGAGCTGCATTCACACCGACATCATCACCACCTCTCCCAAGGCCAAGATGCCCTTTGCCCGGCACATCGAGTTCCACGAGGACCACGCCCTGGAGGCCGCGAAGGAAATAGTGTCTGCCGCCATCGAGAACTTCCCCAAGAGGGGCAAGGTGTACATCCCCGACAAGAAGGAGCCCCTCATCGCCGGGTTCAACCACGAGTACGTCAACTACATGCTCGGCGGCAGGTTCCGCGCTTCCTACCGGCCCCTCAACGACGCCATCATCGACGGCCGCATCCGCGGCGTGGTGGGCGTGGTGGGCTGCAACAACCCGAGGGTCAAGCACGACGACATCCATGTGCGGGTCGTCAAGCAGCTCATCATGAACGGCTGCCTGGTGGTGGTGACGGGTTGCGCCGCCCAGTCGGTGGCCAAGGCGGGCCTGTTGCTTCCCGAAGTGGCTCGCGAGCTATGCCCCAGGGGCCTGTGGGAGGTCTGCGAGGCGGTGGGCATCCCGCCGGTGCTCCACTTCGGCTCGTGCGTGGACAACAGCCGCATCCTCATCGCCCTGACCAACATGGTCAAGGAGGGCGGCCTCGGCGATGACATCTCTGACCTTCCCGCGTGCGGATGCGCCCCGGAGTGGATGAGCGAGAAGGCCATCGCCATCGGCCATTACTTCGTCTCCTCCGGTGCCGCCGTCGTGTTCGGGGTCAGCTTCCCCACCCTAGGGAGTAAGAAGGTCACGGAGTTCCTGTTCGAGAGGCTCAACGAGATCTACAAGAACTCGTGGCACTTCGAGCCTGACCCCGACAAGATGGTGGACAAGATCCTTTCGCTGATCGACATGAAGCGCGAAGCTCTCGGTATCACCGCGAAGAGGGAAAGGGTCCTGTACGACATGGCTATGAGGAGGGAGTTGGAGATCTAATGAGTAGGATAATCGCTGCAGCGGCTATTAAGGGTGCGTACAAGGAAGTCGAGACGGCCGAGCGGATGCTGGCCGAGACCAAGGAGGCCGTCGGTGCCACCGCGAAGGTGGAGTTCCCCAACACCGGTTATTACCTCCCCATCATCTACGCCCTCACCGGGATCCCGGTGAAGACCCTGGAGGACATGGACAAGGTCCTCGAGTACGCCAAGGACCTCCTGCCTCCCATGCCCAAGAAGCGTCACTGGACGCCTTATCTCGGGCATGCCCTGGACGCTGGCATCGCCACCCTGTTTGCCGGGGAAATCATCGAAGGCTGCAAGTACGCCACCAATCCCCCGGTGGACGACTTCTGGCTGGGCGCCGCCGACGACGTGATCATGCGCGAGCGCGGGGTGGAGTTCGTGGACGGCACCGCCCCCGGGTTCTGCGCCCTGGTGGGTAGGGCCCCCAGCCCCGAGGTGGCCGACCAGATTGTGGTGGACCTGCTCACCAAGAACCTGTACGTCTGGATCTCCGGCCACGTGGACGGCGTGAGCATCGCCGAGCAGCTCCGGGAGACCGGCCGGCAGATGGGCTGGGATACCCGCAGAGTCCCCTACGGTAAGG
>JBBFMI010000361.1:0-1637 GCA_037478635.1 Candidatus Geothermincolales bacterium
CACCTTTCCGGGCCTTTCACCCCTTCCGGCCCGGCCACTCACCTGGGTTATGAGTTGAAAGGTTCTCTCCGAGGCCCTGAAGTCAGGAAGCGTCAGGCTGGTGTCGGCGTCGATGATGCCTACCAGGGTCACCGAGGGCAGGTCAAGCCCCTTGGCTATCATCTGGGTGCCCACCAGGATCCTTGCCTTTCCCTCCTGGAATTCGCGGAAGATCTTGAAGTGCGCGCCTTTCCTGCGGGTGGTGTCGGCGTCCATGCGTAGAATCGGCACGTGAGGAAATGTTTTCCTTATCTCCTCTTCCACCCTTTCCGTTCCGGCACCGGCGTATTTCCATTCCGCCGAACCACAGATGGGGCATTTTTCGGGGTGGGGGAGGGAGAATCCGCAATGGTGACAGAGCAATTCCCTACCCCTGGCATGCCAGCAGAGACTGACGGAACAATGGGAGCATTTGAAAATGTGCCCGCAATCACGGCAGAGCAGGCTCGGCGCAAATCCCCTCCGGTTGAGAAAGAGTATGGCTTGCTCATTTCTCTTGATCGTCTCGGCCAGGGCAAGGACAAGCCTGGGAGATAGCAGCCTCCTTCCCCCGGTGTCCCTGACCTCCCGCATATCGACGATCTCCACCTGGGGCATTTTTCTCCCATCCACCCTCTCGGGGAGCGAAACCAGCACACATCCCCCAGAGCGCGCAGCGTGGATGGTCTCCAACCGGGGTGTGGCCGATCCCAAGACCAGGACCGCCCCGCAGATCTCAGCCCTTTTTGCCGCCACCTCCACGGCGTGATAACGCGGGGACGTCTCCTGCTTGTAGCTGGTCTCGTGTTCCTCGTCCACCACGATTATCCCCAACCGGGGAATGGGAGCGAAGACCGCGGAACGGGCCCCTATGACCACGCGGTACCTCCCGTCCCTGATACCCCTCCACTGATCGTAGCGTTCTCCCAGTCCCAAACGGGAGTGGAGAACCGCCACCTCTTCCCTGAACCTTCCCAGGAAGCGCTGCACCATCTGCGGGGTCAGGGCAATCTCCGGCACCAACACCAGGCATCCGAGACCCCGTTCCAGGGCTTCCTCGATGGCCTTAAGGTACACTTCGGTCTTTCCGCTCCCCGTAACGCCGTGGAGGAGGACCTTTCCACCTCCGGCGTCCATGGCTTCGCAGATGCGCCACAGGGCTTCCTCCTGGTAGCGGTTCATACGAGGAGGGTCTTCCTCGAAAAGGGGGATGTCCTTTAAGGGATCCCTTAAGACCTCTTGCACATGGATTTCGAGTAGACCGCAGGATTCCATTTCCCTGAGCAGGGCTGGCGAACAGCGAGCCTCCCTGCACAACTCAGAGCTGGGCATCGGGCCGCCCCTTTCCGCGAGGATGGATAGGACGCGGAGCCTGGCCGGGTATTTTCTCGCCTTGTCGCGCGCGCAAAGCCATTCTCTGCCCAGGGGGGTGATCTCGGCGAACCTCGAGGTGGCCTTATCCACCCGGGGCGGAGGAAGCCGAAAGCTCCTTTCCAAGAGGCCCTTGGTCGCGAGCTGTCTTAGCGCCTCGGCAGAAAAGCGTTTTCCCATGGCTTCTTTGAGCCGGGTGATGGGCGCTGACCCACCCATGCTCGCCAAGCATTCCACGAGTTCCATCT
>JBBFMI010000362.1:0-1629 GCA_037478635.1 Candidatus Geothermincolales bacterium
GGTGGTCATCTCCCGGGTACAATTTCAACCCGCGTCCAGGCTATCTGTCACCGACCTTTTCGCCCCAGGTCTTTCGACGCGACGGGAAGTTTTTCCAGGTCCCTTCGAAGCGGCCAGAGTCCTGCCGAAGCAAGCCAGGGATAACGCGCCCTCGGCGGGGCACGCCACCACGCATTCTCCGCACATGGCGCAGTCGAGAGTCCTCACCTTCCCGGATTCCCTCGTATCGGCCACCTCTGTGATGTGGAAAGGGCACTCCTCGGCGCATCTGCCGCAGTGTATGCACGCCCCTTCATCCTTTATAAGTCCCAGCAGGGCCTTCTCCCCCACCAGGGCCCTCCCGGCTCCTCCCGCAACCGAGAGCAGGGCCCCCAGCGGACAGATATCTTGGCACCAGAACCTCGGCCCCGCTGCCTGGGCCAGGACCAAGAGCCCCAGGAAGAGGAAGGGGATGGACCCCGACAAAACCAGCACGGCCGCGCGGTTGGTTATGACCAGGGGGTCGAAGAGCCAGAGCAGGTTCACCCCCAGGGGAAAAAGCGCCAATAGGACTATGAGCAGAAGGTATTTGACCCTAAATCTCCTCGTTCCGGCTGGGATGGCTCTCCCGTTGAGGCCGCGGGGCCTGAGCCTGCCAATCTTCCTCTTCTTGAGCCGGTAGGCGGAGGGAACGATTTCCATGACCGAACCGAGGGGACAGATCCAGCCGCAGAAAAACCTGCCGCTAAAAAAGGAGAGGAAAAGGAGCCCCATGGCCGGCCATAGGGGAAGGAAAGCCCCCGCCCGGAAAAAGGCGGCCAGGGCGCCCAGCGGGTCCACCCGCAAGAACAGGTTCTCCCTGACAAGGCGAGAGGGGGGATATGCGGCAGCCCAGGATAACAGGAGGAAGGCGGCGAGGGCAGCGGACTGGACCGCCCTTCGTGTCCAGTGGATCAAGCCCCTGGAACGGCCATGGGCGAGATACCGTTTTTTCACCACCCTGCTTTTGCTATTACCGGTGGCGCCCATATCATGGGTGTGAGCATCCATCACCACGCCGTCCCTTCCGGATCTCCGGCCTTTTACGCCCTTTACCGCTCCCCCGAATGGGTCCCCGACACGACATCAGGCCTCGACCTCTTTCACCTCCACCTCGGAGAGGTCGGCGGTGCCCACCCCGAGTTCCTGGGCGCGGGAGATGTAACCCACCGACATCGGGTCCACCCCGAACAGACCGCACGCGTACGCGTCCACCGCCACGGGGTCTGCGCCTATGATCACCTTTTCGGGATATGCCACGGTTCCCGGGCCCCCCGGACCCCTGTCCAGCAGTATGGACGTGGCGTCCATGATGACCAGCGAGGGCCTTATAACCGTGTTCAACTCGGCTATTGCCCTGTGGAGGTCGACCGAGTGCATCCTGCCCATGTCCGCCGTGCACCCGATCAGGTTCTTCATGGACAGGGACAGGCGGGCTCCGCTATGATGCTTGGCCTTGGGCATGTTCACGACCAGGTCGGCTTGGAAGATCTCCTCGAGGATGCCCACCGAGGGGATGGCCGTCGCCCCCGGGATCCTCACCGTGCGATAAGGCCCCGGCTTCCTGACCGGGTAGACCGCCAGCCTGGCCCCCCCTTTCCTGGCCGCCTG
>JBBFMI010000363.1:0-1619 GCA_037478635.1 Candidatus Geothermincolales bacterium
CTGGCGATCTGCTTGGTAAGGGTGTTCAGGAAGAAGAGGTCCACCTCGTCGAAGGAGCGATTCTTCCTGGTGTTCAGGTTAAGGACCCCCAGGAGCTCGCCTTCCAGGATTATCGGCACGCTTAGGGCATCGGATACCTTTCTCCTGGTCCTCAGGCGGGAATCCATGAGGTCGTCCAGGAGCAACATGCCCTCTCTTCTCTGGGCAACCATGCCGGCTATCCCCTCTCCAACCTTCCGCACCGTGTTCTTGACCACTTCCTTCCTCAAGCCCTTGGCAGCCTTTATTACCAAGGTGTCACTTCCGGGAGGATCGATAAGCATGATGGAGCCGGAGGTGGCCTCCATTATCTCGAGGGCTCCCCTCAAGATACTGTCCAGGAGGTCGTCAAGGGAACGGAACGACATTATCTGTTCGTTCAATCGCCAGATCAGGTCGAGCTCTTTTATCCTCTGCAGGTACTTATCCTCTTCCCTCCGCTCGCTTCCCGCCATTATCCCCCGCTCCCTCCGGTTCTCTCCTGCAGCCGACGCCACGCGATCAGGGCGGCACCTAAGGCCCCTATCACCTGCGGATCCATTTCGGGAACGGCTATCTCCATCCCCAGTTTCTCCCTCAGCGCCTTCAGTAGCCCGCTGTTCTTGGCGCACCCACCGGTGATGACCACTTTCTCCTCCGGGCTCACCTTCCTGGCCAAAGAGGAAAGCCGTGCAGCGATGGCATCGTTAATCCCGGCCGCTATATCCTCCAACCCGACGCCTTCGTTCAGGAGGGTGATGACCTCAGATTCGGCGAACACGCTGCACTGGCTGGTGATCGGGGCGGGAGAGTTCGATCTCTGGGAAAGGGAGGCAAGGTCTTCCAAGCTCAGCCCCAGCACCCTGGACATGGCCTCGAAAAACCGCCCTGTCCCTGCCGCGCACTTGTCGTTCATGGCGAAATCTATGACCTTCCCCGCGGGGCTGAGCCTTATGACCTTGCAGTCCTGGCCACCGATGTCGATGACCGTACGGGCCTCGTTATCCAGGTGATACACTCCCAGGCCATGGCAGGTAATCTCGGAGACGTTCTCGTCGGCGAAGGGTATCCTCACTCGTCCATAACCGGTGCCCACCACGTAACCCATGCGGGTACCAGCGGGGAGTCCTGCCTTTTCGAGGGCGGCTGCCAAGGCCTTTTCTGCGGTCATCTCTGGCCTGACGGCACAGGGAATGACGGAGTATCCAATAATCTCCCCGTCCCTTAGTATCAGAGCTTTTCCGGTGGTCGACCCCACGTCGCATCCACAGACCAACTGGTCGTGGTGGGACATTCCGCCTCCTTTAAACGGCCAAGGGACATTCATTGTCCCGCTTTCACTTGCCCCAATTTTAGCAGAGAGATGGATTCTTCCGCCTCGATGCCCCAGCAGGGCAGTTCTGTCTATCCGACCCGGGGAGCACCGCGTGATTTTTCGCTTGCAATACATGGCTTTCCGGTTAAAACGGTTTCCCCGTCCGATTGTCGTATCATCCCATTATCCTTTAATCTCGTGGGTATGGATTCTAATCTTGCACGTGGCGACCACCGGGAGCGACGGGAACGGGCGGTGACCGAGCATGGATGTGATGTATATCGAG
>JBBFMI010000364.1:0-1618 GCA_037478635.1 Candidatus Geothermincolales bacterium
GGGAATATCTTCCTGCTGCGTGGGAGCCATGTTCGCTACCTTCGAGATCCTTCGGGAATGGGGCGACAACCGGGTCATAAAAGGGAAGGACAACGTGTTCAAGGAAAACCCCCTCACCGCCTCGGTGATGGCGGAGGTGGCCAAGGAGACATCCTTGTCCCGCATCCTTACCTGGCAGCTGGCCAGGATGCTGTCCCTTCCTCAGGTCTACGGCCCGGCCGGGTCTGAGGAGAACCACGTCAACGCCCTGATGATCGCCCACCAGGTGACCCAGTCGGCGGAGAGGGCCACCCACCAGGCCATGGAGATGATGGCCTCGGCGGGATACGCCAAGGAATGGCAGCTGGAGCGCTACTGGCGGGACGTCAAGACCCTTCAGCTGGCCCTGGGCCCCTACGAGCTGGCCAAGATGGACGTCTCCCGACGTTTCTACCGGGCTTCCACCCTCTGAGGCAGGGAGGTGAAAGATGAGGACCATAGACGACTTCACCAGGCCGCTGGAATATCTCTCCCCCCTGGACGATCCCCTCGGCCGCATCGTGAGGGAATGGGCGGAGACCCACGTCATACCCCACAGGCGCCGCTTTGACGAGGACTGGAAGGATCACGAGCTGATCGAGCCCGCCTTCAAGGTCCTCATGGGCGAACTGGGCATGCAGAGGGTCCTTTTCCCCGAGGACCTGGGAGGATGGGGTCTCGGCCATTCCAACTACGCCGGCACCGCCTCCTACCGCCTGTTCGAGGAGGTAGCCCGGGCGGACTCCGGGATGGCGGTGGCCTTCGGGGTGGTCTTCTGGCCCCTGGTCATGATCTGCATGGAGCCGCACGTGAACCGTGCCCTCTGCGAGGAGTTCGCCCCCATCTTCTGCAACACCACGGAGCCCCGCTTCGCGGCCAACGCCATGACCGAACCCCAGGGAGGGGCGGACATCGAGAACATGGAGATCGTCAAGGGCTCCACCATCCGCACCACCGCCGTCCTGGATGGCGACGAGTGGGTCATCAACGGCCACAAGCTGTGGCCCACCAACTCGGGCGGGGTATGCAACCTCTTCGGGGTGGTCTGCACCACCAACCCCGGATCCGAGGACCCGAACGATTTCGCCTTCATCTTCGTCCCCGCCGACACTCCCGGAGTCACCCAGGGACCGCCCTACGAGAAGGCAGGCATGGCCGCCGACAAGAACGGCGACATATGGTTCGAGAACGTCAGGGTGCCGGCCCACTACCGGGCCCACGGGCCCGGGCTCGACCTCCTCTATTTCAAGGAGGTCATAACCTTCGGCAACATGGGCTCCATAGCCTTCGTGGGCGGGTCCATGATGAACGTCTACGAGAGGCTGCTCGAGTTCGTCAACCAGGAGACCTACCGCGGGAAACCCCTCAAGGAACACGACGCGGTGGCCGGGGTGCTGGCCGACATAGCCAGGGACATAGACATCATCCGCATAGTGGGCTACCAGTACGCCCGGATGATCGACCGTCCCGACCTCTACGGCCCCCGCTGGAGCGACCAGATGGTGGCCAAGGGGCGCGCCTACAAGTACTGGGCCTGTGACCGCGCCATCGAGGACGTGGGCAAGGCGATGAACCTCATGAGCACCTTCGGCGCCGACCG
>JBBFMI010000365.1:0-1582 GCA_037478635.1 Candidatus Geothermincolales bacterium
GGGGTGGGGCGTAAGGGCCTGGGGGAGGAAGGCGGAAAGACGTGAACACCCTGAGGAAGGGGTGCTGGAAGATGGTCACGCAGGTAGAGGAGCCGGTGGACGTGTCGGCGGTCTTCCGGGAAGGCAGGATGAGGCCGGTGGCCTTCCTCTGGCAGGGGCGCAGGTACGCGGTGCGCCGCTGCCTGGGTTCCTACCGTTTTACCCGGGGGAGGTACGAGGAGATCTACTTCTCGGTGATGAGCGATGGCCCCGACGTCTACGAGCTGAGGTTTTCCACCCGGGACATGGGCTGGACCCTGATGAGGGTGCACTGTCCCGGATGAGCGCCTGGATCGGCGCGGGGCCGCGGCGGGATGGGGAGCGGGCTTCACCGGTGCTCATTCCCGCCGGGGATGCCGGGGCGGGAAAGGGCGCCGCGAAGGGGGCCCAGGAGGTCCATTTCGCCTTGCGGGGTGATGAGACGTGGGCCAGTACGTGCTCAAGGGACTGGGGAGCGCGTGGGAGAGGCTGAGAGGGCGAGAGGGCGAGAGGCAGGTCCTCCACCTGGACATGGACGCCTACTTCGCCTCGGTGGAACAGAGGGACGTGCCCATCTATCGCAAGCGGCCCCTGGTGGTCTGCCATACCTCCAGCGATTTCTGTTCTCACGGGGTGGTGGCCACCGCCTCCTACGAGGCCAGGCTCTGGGGGGTGAAGGCCGGCATGTCCGTGTGGGAGGCGCGCACCCTCTGCCCCCACGCCGTTTTCGTCCACGCGGACATGCCCAAGTACCTTTACAATTCCCGCCGCATCCTCGAGATATGTTCCCGCTATTCGCACCGGGTGGAACCCTTCTCCATCGACGAGGTGTTCGTGGACCTCACCCCCTCCCTGGGGCGCCTTCCCCCGGGGGCGGACAGGTGGAGGGAGGCGGTGAGGTTGGCGGCGGAGATCAAGGGGGAGATACGCCGGAGGCTGGGCCTCACCGCCTCGGTGGGGGTGGGGCCCAACAAGCTGGTGGCCAAGATGGCCTCGGATTTCCAGAAGCCCGACGGGCTGACGCTCATCCACCCCGATCAGCTGCCGGAGGTCCTGGCCCCCCTGAAGGTGGACAAGCTGGTGGGAGTGGGGCCCAGGATGTACCGGCACCTCCGCGCCCTGGGCGTGGAGACGGTGGGGGACCTGGCCCGCACGCCCCCCGAGGTGCTGGTGGAGAAGTTCGGCCTGGTGGGAAGGCTCCTGTGGGAGGCGGCCTGGGGGAGGGACTGGGGCGCCGTGGCCGAGGCCGGGGCGGAGGAGGAGGTGAAATCCTTCGGTCACAGCCTCTCCATCCGGGGAGGCACCCTGGACCTGGAGATCCTGGAGAACACCCTGCTGGGCCTCTGCGATGCCGTCACCCGCAGGATGCGTCGCTCGGGCTACCTGGGGAGGACGGTGGTCCTCCGGCTGAGGGTGGGTTATGCCCTGGCCTACGCCCGCTCGCGTTCCCTGGAGGAGTATACCGACCTCCCATCCCCGGTGTTCCGAGCCGCCGTGGACCTATTGCGCCGGGAGGCCGCGTCGGGCCTGTGGACGGAACCGGTCACCACCGTGGGGGTCTCCG
>JBBFMI010000366.1:0-1524 GCA_037478635.1 Candidatus Geothermincolales bacterium
CAGGGAAAATCTTCCACCACCGCCAGGTAGATCGCCTCCGGCCCCAGGTCCGGGTAAGCGAGAAGCCTGAGCTCTTTCACCCTGCTTCCCAGGAGCGCTCCCGCCCCGCCCACCGTCACCAGGTACAGCGCGCCGGCCTCCGCCATGGCCCGCCTGGCCTCCGCTCCCCGAGGGCCCTTCCCCAGGAACGCCACCACACCGAGGTCGCACATCAGGGAAACGTAGGGATCCATCCTCGAAGAGGTGGTGGGGCCCAGGGAACCGGCCGCCCTTCCCGCCGGAGGCGGCGTGGGCCCGGCGTAATACACCAGCTGTCCCCGGAGGTCCACCGGCGGCCCTTCTCCCCGGGAGACGGCCATGGCCATCCGCCGATGGGCCTGGTCCCGCATCACCAACATGGGGCCGGACAAGAGCAACCTCTGTCCCGCCCGGAGACCCCGGCGCACCCCGTCTTCCATTGGAAGTCTGATCACCTCTTGCTCCTGCACCTTTCACCCCCGGAAATATCTGCCAGGCACTGGTCCCCGGCAAAACCCTGCATCCCAGTCACCCGTTTCCGTGAAACAACCGCCAGGATATTCTTACATCAACGGATGCCGTGAGCGTGATAGTATTTCCCGGCGCATACCCTCTTAGATCCGGAACGTAACGGTCGAAAAGGCATTCTGACGGGCCTCCCCGCATCATCACGCACGACCTCTACCGGGAAGATCTAGCGAGCCAAAATCCTTGTGGCGTCAACAGTTTTCCCACCGGGCATCGATGAAACCGTTGATATTACCCCCGAAGATCCGGCTCCCCTCCTTCCGCATCGCCCTCTTCGGGCAGGCCTATCTCGCCATCCCTCTCCCTCGTCCCTCTCGCCGCCGGGGAGCCGACCGGGTCCTCGGAACCGCTGCCCAGGAACCCGGGGCCCGGTCTCTCCCCCACGGTCACCGGCTCCGGGCATCTACCCGATTCCGACCCTATCCCACCCTCGTGGAATATGTGGTGGAAGGAACGGTGACCGAAAACGCCCGCCGCGAATATGAGGCTTCCTCCCACCAGCAGGATGAGCTGGGGCCCGTTGAACAGGTAAGCGAAATCCACGTACCTGCCGTCCAATTCACCCTTAAAGACCCCTCCCAGCCGGAAGATCAGGAAGGATATCGAGCGCAGCCCTATCCTGCGGCCCAGGGCGGTTATCAGGTCGGCCAGGGGTCCCGCCAAGATGATGGAGACGAAGATGGACGCCCTCATCACCACCTGGAGGGTGGCGAAGGCCCTGCCCCGGAATTCCTCGCCCAGGTTCTCGTGCAGGAGCGTGATCATCCCCACCGTGGCGTATCCCATGCATATCCCGCCCAGGAAAACCACGGGAAAGGAGACCCACCGGACCACCACCAGGGAGAACACCACCACCCCCATCCCGAAACCCGAGGTGGCCAGGCCCACCACCTTCTCCTTGCGCAACCGCTTCCTGAGCACGCCCGCCAGCACCGATCCGACCATTATCCCGAAGAGCAGCACGGTGAGCACGTACAT
>JBBFMI010000367.1:0-1523 GCA_037478635.1 Candidatus Geothermincolales bacterium
CCACTTCCCCCTCGACCAACCAGGCTACGTCCCCTTCCCCTTCGTTGAGCGCCTCCCGGGACGCCTCCTCCCAGTTGTCAACCCATTTAACCTTGCCGAGGGCCCTGACCCTTTCGGGTTTTCCGGAGGGCCTGAAAACGGCATGACGGCTGTCGATGTAAGACAGCTCGTAGGGTAGCACGGGAAAAGACCTACCGGTGGCGGTGATCTCGCTCACTCCCAGTACCCGCACCACGGGCGGGGAAGGTGAGCCGAAGGCGATGATTCCGAGGCGATCGCCGGTTTTCGATCCCCCGAGATCGATCTCCAGGAAAAGTCCCCGCCTGCCCTTTCCATATCCCGGTGAGCGGAAGGTGACTTCCTGGACAGAGGCGCAACCGGCGGGATCTTCGCCCACGATCTCCGGAAGGTCCTCCCCGGGAGCCTTTTTCAGTGATACCCGCAAGGCATCGCCGAGGGAAGGCTGGAGGACGAAGTACCATTGGCCGCCTTTCGATCGGGCGAAAAGGTCTCCATGGAGCAGCAGGCAGATTCGCCGGGGATCGGGAGAAGGGAGGGTGAGGGTCTCGATCGTGAACCAGCCTCCCACTTCCAGGTCGAGGGAGAGGTCGAAGGCGGTGCCTCGCACGTACACCAGCTCGGAGAGCAGGTGCTCGACCCCCAGGAGGCGGTACGCGCTATCTCCTCGGTGTTCCCTGGCCATGGCGAGGAAACGATCCATGCGCCGCGGAGGGATGGTGGAAAAACCGGATGTATAGGAGATGCCGTTGGGCAGCAGGCGGTTGGGCGCCAGCTTGTATTCTCCCGTGGGTACCCCGGTCTCGGTGAGCAGGGCCGTTCGCCCTCCGGATGAACCGGAAAGATGGTCTACCACGGCCGGGACCCTTTCCACCGCGGATCTCGGCGGGAAGGGGAAGATCATGGACGAGAACGCCAGGACGTCAGCGGCGGCGGCGATGGCGAGGACCAGGCGGAACCGCCTGCCCCTTTTTGGATGGAGGAGCAAGAAGCGGCGCATAACGGGCGCCAGGGAAACGGCGGCGAAGGGTAGCAGGAATTCGGGCCGGCCCAGGGAGAAATATCGGGAAAGCCCCAAGACGAGCCTGTCCGGCGGCGCCGATATCCCTCCCTTCAAGAGATCGACTATCGGGGCGAGGAAGTCGCGGAAACGCAAGGGGTTGAATTGGAGGAGAGCTATGGCAGTGGCCCCGAGGAGCACCGTCGCCAAGACTTTCGCGTTCCATGCCTTCTCCCTTTCTCGCCATGCCCTTGGCCATTTAGGAAAAGAGTCGCCGACCTCGGTAAATCTCTGCAGTCCAAGCCCCCCCAGCATGGAAAGGGAGAACCCGGCCATCAGCACGAACCGGCTGGACCCCTTGAGGACGTGGAAACCGGGAAGGTGCCGGACCACTTGCCAGAGTAGACCCTCGTTTCCCAGCGAAAGGAGGAGGAAGAAGAGGCCCATGGCGGAGAAAAGGACGGCGAACCTCTGCCGGGGCCTTCGAAGGGCGAAGGGCAGCATG
>JBBFMI010000368.1:0-1523 GCA_037478635.1 Candidatus Geothermincolales bacterium
CTCGATCAGATTTTCCCGGGACGGGCCGTCCAGTCCGCTGAAGGGTTCGTCCAGCAGCAGATAGGCGGGATCCATGGCCAGCACTCCCGCCAGGGCCGCTCGCCGCATCTCCCCACCGCTCAAAGCGAAGGGAGACCTCTTCCCGTGCAGGGAGGGATCGAGACCCGTCAGCACCAGGGCTTCCTCCACCCTCCGGCGTAACTCCTTCCCGCTAAGGCCGATCATGCGGGGACCGAAGCCCACGTCCTTTTCCACCGTCTCGGCGAAGAGTTGCTGCTCGGGGTTCTGGAGCAACAGCCCCACCCGTGCCGGGGACTTCTCCGGGGGCATCCCGTCCCACAGCACCTTTCCCGAAGATGGACGGAAAAGCCCGGCCATCAACTGCAGGAGGGTGGATTTCCCCGCCCCGGTGCGACCCATGAGGCAGAGGATCTCCCCCGGCCGCAGGGCAAGGCTCACCCCTCGAAGCACCGGCCTTTCCGCGTGGGTGCCCGCCAGATAGGAGAAGTGAACGTCCTCCAGCACGATCCCAGTTCCGTCCAACTGGTTGCCCTCCTTTTGCCCGCCGGCGCCCGGTCTATCCGGACCGCGGGCCACGGCCTGGTATTCCGTGATCTTATACCTTTCCCCCTTCCATGGCCTCCTTCAGGCGTGGCTTAGCCGGTCTCCTGCGTGCCCATTCCATCGGAGTCCCACGTCCCCGCCAGGTCGTGGCACGAGGATCGTGACGCGCCGTCCGGGTTTCCGTCGCCATCCGACCTCGCAAGCCCGGGTGAGGTCCACGGGGACCTCGCCAGCGGGGTGTGGACCTCTCCGGTAACCCGGGAGAATAATCATGTATCGTGACCCCCACCTCCCTTTTCGAGCAGCCTTGAAAGCGCTTCGACGAGGCTGGAAAAAGTGAGGGGGGAGGCCGATATCCGGTGTCCTCTCCGGGCGAGTTCCCGGACCAGTTCCCACCGCTGGGGGGGTCGCAACCCCATTTCCGAAGGGGTCTTCCCTTCCAAGAGGTCCACGGGGTTCCCGGAGAAGACCATCTGGCCCCGGTCGAGGAGCACGACCCGGTCCCCGAGCGCTATCTCCTCCGCCCGGTGAGTGGCGTGCAGGAGGGCGGCGCCGGACTTGCGCATCCAAGAAAGCAGGGCTTCCATGACCTCTTCCCTGCTGGCGGGATCCAGCATCCCGGTGGATTCGTCGGAGATCAGCAGCGCTGGGCGGCGCGCCAGGGCGCCCGCCAGGGCTACCTTCTTCTTCTCGCCTGCCGAGAGGGTAAAAGGGTCCCTCGACGCCAGGTGTTCGATGCCCAGGAAACGCAGGGCTTGCTCCACCCTTTCGCGGGCCTCTTCTTCCTTCAAGCCGAGTTGGACGAGGCCAAAGGCCACGTCTTCTCGCACCGTGTTGGCGAGCAATTGGTGGTCGGGGTTCTGGAGGACCAGGGAGGAGCGGGAGCGGATGCTGGGGATGTCGTCTTCGGCGAGCGTGTCCAGGCCGAAGACCTTGACCTTTCCCTCCGTGGGAAGGAG
>JBBFMI010000369.1:0-1518 GCA_037478635.1 Candidatus Geothermincolales bacterium
GGCGCTCAGGAACCGGGCGTCGTCCCAGCTCTCTCCGATCCTCGAAAATGCCAGCTGCATGGAACTGATGGATGGGTGGACGCGGACCTTGTCCGGGCCGAGCCTTTTGCACAGGGTGCCTCCTATCCCGAAGAAAAGTGGGTCGCCGCTGGCGAGGAACACCACGAGCTTTCCCGCGGCCCTGTTCATCTCCGCCAGTTCCAGCGCCTTTCCCAGGTCCTTGCCCAGTTCGATAGAAGGTATTCCGGGCCAGCGGGCAAGGTATTCCCTGCGCCCTATGAGCAGGTCAGCCTCGGATATAAACCGGAGGAGAAACTCGTCCTCCGGCGTAAACCTGCCGGGGGCGATTCCTATCACGTGGATCTTCCCTCCGCTTCCCCCCGCGTTCACTTTTGAAGGCTTCATCGCTGTTTCCCCATCTTCTTCAGGCAGCACCAGCTTTACCTGCTGGTTATTCCTGGAATGCAACCAGGAAGGGCTCGCGACGACACCGGCCAGGGCCAGGGGGGCCAAGCCGCCTCCAGGAAGCCCTGGCGGTTGACCACCGCGGTGAAGACCCTCAGGCTACCCCGGGCAAGATCCTCGCAGGAGATGGAGGCCAGTCGGCAGACCAGGGACAGGACACGTCGACGTTCGTGGGGTTCCATTGCCTCCAGGAGCCCGTGGACCGTATCAAAGACCGCTGGTTTACCCATGGCAGTTTTTCCCACCGCCATGGATGCCAGCCACGCAACGTCGGGAAGTCCGCGGCGCCAGTTGAGGTTACGTTTTCCCTCCGCGAGCTTTGCCATCTTGGCGGGCATGGACCACAGGAGCACCTTATCGAACCCCGACTTCACGCACTTCCGGATAGCCCACCCCACGTGATCGCCGCAGAGCACGAAAAGCTCTTCCGGCAGGTCGAGGTAACGCCTGGCGGAGTCCTCGCTGTGCCTTCCGGTGGAGAGCACCACCAGGTCCGCCGAGTGCCTGGCTACCCTGAGGGATAGCCCTATGGAATCGAGGAACGCCCTGGTGGAGTAAGGTACCTGGATCCCCGTGGTGCCGAGGATGGAGATCCCGCCCGCGATTCCCAGCCTTCCGTTTAGGGTTCGAGTCGCGATTTGCCTCCCCTCGGGCACGCTGATCACCACCCGGCATCCGCGCCCCTTTCCGTAGTCGCCGAGAGCTTGACTGACTCCGGAGGCGATCATGTGTCGTGGGATGGGGTTTATGGCCCTTTCGCCCACGGGCACATCCAGTCCGGGCCGGGTGACGAGCCCCACGCCCTTTCCGCCGTCGACCCTTATCCCCGGTGCTTCGCTCTTTATCACCGTGGCCACCAAGAGCATCCCTGCCGTCACGTCGCCCTTTTCCGACCCTTCCTTCCTGACCGTGCAAGCACACGCCTTTCGTCTCACGGTCAACTTGGATATCGGCACGGTTGCTTGCCCGCCCCTCGGCAGGTCCACCGTCACCACGCGGGGGCGATGGCCCCTGAACAGCGCCAGGGCGGCCGCCTTGGCCGCCGCGGCGGCG
>JBBFMI010000370.1:0-1507 GCA_037478635.1 Candidatus Geothermincolales bacterium
GGTTCACCCCAGCTCCCTCACCCGCCTGGCTGCCTTCCGTTCCATGCTGCCCGTTCTGTAGCCGTCCAGGTCGAGGAGGACCGCACGAAAGCCCATCCCCTTTAGGCGGGACACCAGGGAGTCGACCAGGGGTCGGTGGTCGAGGGCGGGCATCTCTTCCGGCGAGATCTCCAGCAGGGCGACCCCCGGCTCGGGCGATCTTAACCGGAACTCCCGGAAACCCTCCGCCTCCAGCAGCGATTCTCCCTCCTCCACCCGGCGGATCTCCTCGACGCTGAGCCGATGGCCCACGGGAAAACGGGTGGCGAGGCAGGGCCTCGAGGGAGCATCCCAGTTTGGAAGGCCCAGCTTCCGGGCAAGGCGTCGGACGTCTCCCTTTCCCAGGCCCGCCTCCTCCAGCGGGCTTCTCACCCCCAGTTCTTGAGCCGCCCTTCTGCCCGGCCTGTCTTGGGACGCGTCATCGGCGTTGGAACCATCCATGATCGTCTCGATGCCGAGGTCCCGGGCCACCTCCCGGAGGGCCTGGTAGCGCAGTTTCTTGCAGTGATAACAGCGAAGGGGGTGGTTCGCGGCCACCCGGCCGTCAGCGAGCTCGTTCAGCTCGAGCTCGAGGTGGCGAAGGCCCAGGTCCCTTGCCAACCTCCTGGCCCTTTCCACCTCGCGGGAAGCCGATAAGGGGGAGATGACGGTGACTGCCAGGGCCCCCGCGGGGTTTCTCATCCTGGCGAGATGGGCCACCAGGGTGGAGTCGACCCCCCCGGAGTAGGCCACCGCCACCCCACCTTCGGCCGGAAAGAGCTCGAGGAGCCCCCTTTCTTCCACCAACACCCCTCCATCGACCGAGTAAGAGCACCGCGTCACGAGAAAATACTACCACCAACCGGGCGACGGTTTCCCTGCCGAGACCGCTAGCCTGGGGCGGAAGGGAGGCCTGGGGGATGAGTCTTGCCCCTCGGGCTTTGCCCCGTGTCACAACCCAAGCAAAGTAATGCTTTGTGCACAAAATAGAACTCCCTATAACCCACGATCGTTTCGAGTAAGGCCCGGAACGGGGCCGGGGTTCCGGGCGAGACGGACCCGTGGGCACGGGAAAGAGTGGCCTTTGTGATATGGTATCCTCTTGATGTTACCGTGAAGGAGGCGAAGAGAATGGATTCTTTGAAGGAGAACGCGGGGACCTGGATCGTCATATTGTTGCTGCTGGACCTGGGCCTCATCCTGGTGGTGGCGGTCCTCTTTCGCCAGTGGTCCCTCCTGAGGAGGAACATCGGGATATTGAGGAGGGGAGCGGAGGGAGAGAACCTGCTGGAGAAAGTGGCCTCCAACACCGTGGAGATACGCGAGCTCCACAGGAGGCTGGACCAGCAGGCGGAGGAAAAGGATTACCTGGCCAGGGTTCTTGCGGGGGCGGTACAGAGGGTTGCCCTGGTGAGGTACGACGCCTTCGAGGACATGGGAGGGCAGCTGAGCTTCTCCCTGGCGCTCCTGGACGAACACGGCGATGGAG
>JBBFMI010000371.1:0-1500 GCA_037478635.1 Candidatus Geothermincolales bacterium
AAAGGGGAGCCCCTTCCTGGTCAGGTAATCAGCGAGGTCGGTGGCGTTGGTATAGCCGTCCCCCGCTGCCCGGCGCATGACATCCACCCTGAACTCCAGCCTGGCGAGCATCTCCGCCATCACCCTCAGGCACCCCTTCACCTGGTCGAGGGCATCGAAGAGGTTCTCCTTGTCTTCCTGGAGGTCCCGATTGTAGGTGAGGGGAAGCCCCTTGAGGACGTGGGCCAACGCCACGTAGCTCCCCAACACCCTGCCCCCCTTCGCCCTTACCAGCTCGGCCACATCGGGGTTCATCTTCTGGGGCATCATGGAGGAACCCGTAGCGAAGGCCTCGTCCAGGACCACGAAACCGAAGGCCGGGGAACACCACAACACGATCTCCTCTCCCAGGCGGGAGAGGTGGGACATGACCGTGACGCAGGCATGGAGGAAATCCAGGACGAAGTCGCGGTCCGAGACCGCATCCATGGAGTTGGCGGTGACATGCGAGAAACCGAGCTCCTCGGCCATGAGCCGTCGGTTCAGGGGAAAGGTCACGCCGGCGAGGGCGCCGCTTCCCAGGGGGCAGGCGTCGGCACTCCTGCGGGCCTGCACGAACCGGCCCGTATCCCTCTTGAACATCTCGAAGTAGGCCAGCAGGTGGTGGGATAACAGCACCGGCTGGGCCGGTTGAAGGTGGGTATACCCGGGCATCACCGCCCCAAGGTAGGCCTCCGCCTTGTCCAGGATCACCCCCATCAGGCGGCCGAGTAACTGCAGGACCTGCCCAGTCTCGTCCATCACCAGCAGGCGCAGGTCGGCGGAGACCTGGTCGTTCCGGCTGCGGGCCCGTCTCCCCCAGGCGATCCACCAGCCTCCTCTCCACCGCCGTGTGCACGTCCTCTTCCCCGGAGAAGCTGAAGAGTCCCCTCTCCGCCTCCGCTTCCAGGTCCTCCAGGACCCCGAGAACCCTCTCCAGCTCCCCCGCGTCCAGCACACCGCACTCGCCGAGGGCACGGGCATGGGCCCGGGTGACCCGTATGTCGTAGGGCAGGAGACGCCGGTCGAAGGAAAGGGATTCCGTGAAGGTGAAGACCAGCCTGTCGGTCTCCTTTTCGAACCTGCCCCCCCAGAGCTTCATCTGTCGACCCCCTTGTCCGTATCGAGCAAGACCTTCAACCCCGGACACCGGTCACGGGACCCAATACCAATAATATCCCGTGCAGGGAACAAGCGGCGGGGGAAGGTTGCGGGCCCGACAGTTTCCGATCAGTATATACGGGTCGAGCAGCCCCTCGCAGTAACCACCCCTGCAACCACGGGGTGACCCTGATCCCGGGGAAACATGGCCCCATTCCCGGGGCCCGGGGCGGGAAAAGGCCCTTCCCCAGGCCCCGTCGCACGGGCTGGATCCCCTGTTATCCGGCCGCGTCCGTACTCGAAAGGACTCGCGAGACGGGCTGCCAGCATCAGTCCCTTCCCGTACCCGTCTTTCCCTGCTTGCTTCCCCACACCTTCAAG
>JBBFMI010000372.1:0-807 GCA_037478635.1 Candidatus Geothermincolales bacterium
CCCTACCGCGGGCAGGTCGCCGTTCCAGACCACCCGGTTCTCGGCTGACTGGAAGGATATGGAACCAACGGGGTTACCGTCCTCTCCGCTGGCGGTGGCGCTGCCGGCGACGAAGGTGGTGTGGGAAGGGATAGCGTCCGTGAACCGGGCCTTGTGCGGAAAGGGATCTGCGTTTGCCAGGATGATTTCGTATCTCAGGGTGTCCTCGGGCACGAGGGCGCCCCCGTTCTCGTCGTAGGCCACCTTCTCGGCAAAGACGCTTTGCAGAGTCTGCCCCACCGTCACTCGCGTGGGGTCGTTGAACACCATGGGCGTGCGGGGGTCATCCGTGGGATCCTCGCGGTCCGCCTTCCCGTCCCCGTTGGAGTCCCAGTGGACAAATCCCTGGTTCTCAACCACGTCCCCGTTTTTCAAGGAGGTCGAGAGCCTCACGACGAAGAGGAGGACCACCGAGTTGTTAACGCCTGGCTCGATCGCCCCGTTCCACACGATCTTCCGCTCGCTGGATATGTAATTTATGCTTCCCCCACCCCTGGCCACCTGGGCGGATAGGGGTATATAGGTGCAGTTCTGGGGTATGACGTCCTCGAACTCGTTCACCGCGCTGTCGTCGGCTTGCTTGGTGTCCCCCAGGTTGGATAGGACCACGTAGTACGTTATGAGGTCTCCGGGTTCCACCGCGCCGCCCCCGGTGTCCATGGCCGCCTTGAAGGCGGTGATCAGGGGTGCCGCCTGGGCCTTTTCCGGGGGCGCTGCGAACAGGAGCGCCAGGGGCAGGAAAGCACACAGGACGACCGCGGCGGTTTT
>JBBFMI010000373.1:0-754 GCA_037478635.1 Candidatus Geothermincolales bacterium
GCATCCTACTTGCCACTCCTTGCCGTTCGGCCCTTCGGTGGACGAAAAGTCCTCCTACTATGGCCTCTGCTGACTCCTGCGCCGCGGTCAGGGTCCCTCACGGTTCCCTCAGTCCCCTTGGGGGGACACGGCGCAGGCCTCCCGGGGTAAGACCGGCCGCCTTCCCCGCACACCCGCCGGATTTACGCCCGTGGCCCTTGACGGATATGGACTTCGCGATCTCTTGCTCGCTCGTCCGGCCACGCTCGCCTCGTATCCGGTTCCTGTTCGTCGGGTCGCGGTTTTGCTCCTGCGCTTCCTTCAGACTCAACCTCGCGATTGAGCCCTTGCGCTTCGCTAGTCCTTCACCTCCGTCAGGTTGGACAGGGGACTTTCACCCCCGAGCTGCCGGCCATGCCCGGCACACAATCGACATAGGTAGGCCCTCGCGGGCTGTCCCTGTCACACCACCGTGCGTACGGGTCCGTACACGGCGGTTCGGCAAGGTTAAGCGGAGCAGCGGGCCTCCAAGGTGATGAGTCCGAGTTCGGAGAAGAAGGCATTCGGGAAGGCGAAGCTTAACGCGGGGCTGCGGCTGATGCGCCAGGGGCCATGGACGCTGCCGGCGGTCTTGGCCGCAAGGCCCCTGCTGATATCCCTGGCCCTGAGTTCCGCGTATCGTCTCTTGCCCCGCTTGAGCTGCTTCCAGATGAAGCACCGCAGTCTGCGCCTGATCCAGGAGTCGAGGTCGCGGAGGACCGACGGGGTCTGGCAG
>JBBFMI010000374.1:0-738 GCA_037478635.1 Candidatus Geothermincolales bacterium
CATCCTCCTGGAGAACGCCCGCAAGTATTCGCCCGCCGGCTCGGAGGTAGAGGTCAGCGTGGAGGCCGCAGACGAGGGGGCAATGGTGTCGGTGATGGACCGGGGAGTGGGAATAGCGGAAGAGCACCGGGAGCGGGTCTTCGAACGCTTTTACCAGGTGGAGGAGGCGCAGCATCATTCAAAACCCGGGCTGGGCCTCGGCCTTTTCCTGGCCAAGCGGATCGTGGAAGAGCACGGTGGGCGGATCTGGCACGAGCCTCGCCCGGGCGGCGGCTCCATCTTCCGTTTCGTTATCTAATGGGGTCGTATCTTGAATTTTTCCTCGCTTCGCTTATTTTCATGGGGTCGTATCTGGATTTTTCCTCGCTTTGCTTATTTGCTCTTTTCCCACGAGGAACGCGGGCATCGGGCGCTCAAAGTCGTCGCCCTTTCATGGGGTCGTATCTTGAATTTTTCCTCGCTTTGCTTATTTGCTCTTTTCCCACGAGGAACGCAGGCATCGAGCGCTCAAGGCCATCGCCCAGGAGAGGATCAAACGCGGCCAGGTTGCTCCATGCCCCAACCGCTTCAGTGGGGTTATCGTATAATCCATCTGTTACGACGAAGAAGAGAGCTGGCGAACCGGCGAAGAGGAGGTCTCGCTATGTCGAACGGCAAATACGTGCTCGCCTTCAACTCCAGCCCGCGCAAGGAGAAGGGGTTCACCGCCATGGTGCTGGAGCGCTTCATGGCCGGAGC
>JBBFMI010000375.1:0-692 GCA_037478635.1 Candidatus Geothermincolales bacterium
TCCGGGCACGATATGGGGTCGTATCTTGAATTTTTCCTCGCTTTGCTTTTAACGCCCTTGCCACGCCCCATCCGCATACCGCCCCCATCCACGCCACTTAGACATGGGGTCGTAGACATGGGGTCGTATCTTGAATTTTTCCTCGCTTTGCTTATCACGGTCTCGCCTCGCAATTGTGGCTGCACGCAAGGTCCGGTTGATGTCGGGGAAGCTTGATGCCAGCGAATAATGAAAGCGCGGCCACGTTACGGAATCACCGCGTTCTCCTCGCTTTAGTTTTCCATAACCTCGTGCCTGTTCTCAAGCGCAAGGCATGATCCCTCAGCCGTTGGCCTGTTTCCACCTTCCTGCCTATACTTCCCCAGCGGAGCGAGGAAAAATTCAAGATACGACCCCAAACCTCTCCATCCCAATATAGTCCCCATCCACGCTGCTAACGGGCAAAAGTAATATAATTGAACTGATCGGAGCGAGGAGGTAACATGCCGAAGAGCGATGATACCAAGGAGGCTATCCTGCGGAGGTTGCGCCGTGTGGAGGGACAGGTTCGTGGCGTGATCCGCATGGTAGAGGAGGGCAAGGACTGCGAGGAGGTCCTTACCCAGGTGGCTGCGGCGCGCTCGGCCATGGATCGCGTGGGCATCCAGATCATCACCCACCGCATGAGGGAGTGTCTTAAGGAGAACCCACCT
>JBBFMI010000376.1:0-644 GCA_037478635.1 Candidatus Geothermincolales bacterium
CGGAGCACACCCCGCATCACGAATTCGTGTACAAGCTCTCGCGCATTGCCGAACGGATGCAGACGGAGACAGGGCGCGCCATCGCCCGCGAGCGACACGCCTTCATGCTGGCGTTCTTCGAGCGGCTGGCGCGCGAGGTGAACGGCCTGGCCTGAGCGCAGGCGCAAGAAAAACCGGCTCTTGGGGTGAGCCGGTTCGTGTACCAGGCAAAACGCAGGCGGAGCACTCAATCTGCGGACGAAGAAGCGCCGTTCGACTTGCTTTCGCTGCCTTTCTTGCGGCTGTCGTTGACGTAGAAGCCCGATCCCTTGAAGATGACCCCCACCGGCCCGATCAGACGGCGCACCGCGCCGCCACATTCCGGGCAGGCCGCAACGGGCGCCTCGCCGAAATGCTGCTGACGCTCGAAGCGCACGCCACATTCCGTGCACTGATATTCATACAGCGGCATACTCAGGCCCTCCTCAGAACACCACCACTCGCGTTTTTCCACAGGCTATTGTAGATCAACTATTGTCAGAAGTGCATAAGAATTATTTCATCATCGGCGCGTCAAACTGTGCACGACGCCTAACCCTGCCGGATGGTTCGCTGGTACAATGAATCATCGCGATTGTGTGTGCGCCAGGAGAAGACAATGCCAT
>JBBFMI010000377.1:0-623 GCA_037478635.1 Candidatus Geothermincolales bacterium
GCTTCTTGTCGATATGGGCGATCATCATGTGGGCCATCTCGTACGGATCCGTCGCAAAGCCCCACTTGCCGAAGCCCATCTCCTCCAGCCCCTCGAAGAGAAGCTTGTGGAACTTGGTCCCCTCAAGCGTCGGGAACGTCACCCCAAAGACCGTGAAAACCCCCGAGGCCACAAAGTACTGCCCGATGCTGATGGCCTTCTCGCTCATCCACTCCGGAGCCGCACCCGCCACGGGAAGATCCGCAATGCTGTTGCCCAAACCGCCCACGCGCACCATCTCCGCGCAGGCAATGAGAATCCGGCTGTTGTCCACGCAGGAGCCGCACCCGAGAACCGGCGGCATCCCCACCGTCTCGCACACTTCCGCCAAACCGTCCCCGGCCAAAACAGCCGCATCCGGCTTCATCAACCCCGCCTTGGCCAGTGCGATCTGCGAGCAGCCCGTCTGCACCACCAAGACGTTGTTCTTGATGAGTTCCTTGACCAGTTCCACGTGGACCCAGTCCTGCTTCACCCGCGGGTTGGTACAGCCCACAACACCCGCCACGCCCCGGATCCGACCGTTGATGATGTTTTCGTTGAGCGGCGTGTAGCTTCCCCGAAACGTCCCGCCCAGCATGTAG
>JBBFMI010000378.1:0-590 GCA_037478635.1 Candidatus Geothermincolales bacterium
CCTCCGTGCCCCGGTCCTCAAGCAGCTCGTAGAGCCAGTACCATGAGCCGGTGGCCTCCAGGGCTATCTTGGCGTCTTGGGGAAGATCGTTCAAGAACTCCATAAGACACGGGGCATGGTTTAGAAGCTTCACCTGCTCTAACACCTCACCGCCCTCTCCCATCTTCGTTGCCACCGAATAGCGCTTGTGATAGTCTAGGCCTACATACATCATTGCTGCACCTCCTCAATCGGTTCTGTGCGTCCCGCCTCGTTCGGGATGGCACCCGTCGCTGCTTTGTTCAGCGTTGGCCCCTAGAGGCCCTTCGAACCCTGGGGAGCGTGCAGCAATTTTCATGGTATCAGGCCTTGCCATCAGCCTGAGGCCTGGGGGCCAGGGCTATCGTCCTGGCCTGGGGGTCACCTATGAAAATGGCTGTCAACGTCCTTCCAGGCCCGCTCCGGCGAAGGGTCTCTTGATAAAGGACCAGAATCAGTCACCTATCCGTGCTCTGCAAGCAGGCACACTATACTTTGGGAGCCGGCCTCTCAATCAGGTCTGAGGGCTCTACCCCACGGGGTAAGCCGTGACCCCCAGGAGACGGCCGGCC
>JBBFMI010000379.1:0-574 GCA_037478635.1 Candidatus Geothermincolales bacterium
GCTCATAGAGCACAGAGGTGAACGCCGCATGCACGACTTCCCATTTGTTCATGCGGGAAAAACGGGGTCGGGAAAAATGGGAAAAATGGGGTCGTATCTTGAATTTTTCCTCGCTTTGCTATAACCAATCCTGAGGCGTTCAGACATGACACGTCCTATCGCTTGATCCGCGATAAAGCCTCCTCCCGAAAAAAGAAGAAAAGGAAGAATGGGGCAGGGGAAGATAGTGGTCTCATTTTCATTGAAAGAAAGGGAACACGTTTTCGTTTATCCCCGCCTCGATAAGGGGCCGCACCTTCACTTCAGAGGCGGGTAAAAGAGAAAGCGCGACCTCTTATTCTAAGCAGAGCGAGGAAAAATTCAAGATACGACCCCAAGTTACGCGACCCCAAGTTACGCACACCAAGTCCCAGCCGCGCTCGGTCTTGAGCCCGGCGTATTCCCGCGAAGTTGCCGTAGCCCAGCAAGTAGAGCGAGGAAAAATTCAAGATACGACCCCATGCCCAACCCCATGCCCTCGACGACCCTATGCTGACCCCGGGGATTGTAGATTGAAGATGCGATCCCGTCAGAG
>JBBFMI010000380.1:0-556 GCA_037478635.1 Candidatus Geothermincolales bacterium
GGAAGATAAACGACATGCTCAACACGGCGGCGGGCCTGGGTAGAGGAAAGTAAGGATCGCCCTGAGCCTCTGCGCTGTACTTCTCGGCTGGCTATTAAGTACTTATAGGGACATCGTGCCATCTGTTTGATTCCGTCCAGAAGTGGCGAGGATGGTATATTATTTAGTCGTGGTCCCCGCATGTGTGCGGGGCAAGCCGAGGGCGTTTAGCTCAGCGGGAGAGCGCCTGCCTTACAAGCAGGAGGTCATGGGTTCAAATCCCTTAACGCCCACCAGCCATCAGGGCCTTCGCGGCCCTTTTTTAGGTCGAATCCCTTGATATCAATCCAATACTGGAGGGAAGGTTTCCTGTACGGCGAAAATCCGGCGAATAGGGCTTGGGAAACTGGCGAAACCCACAGCAAAGCCCCGCGGGTTTCGAGACCGCCGCTCTTTTCCAAAGTTCATTTCGTGCTTGATCGCAGAAATTCGGCTATGTCGTTCTTGTCGGCCTTGCCTTCCGCTACCTTTCTGACCAGTAGCTCGAACTCGGTTTCCCCGGCTTCTATCTCAATGC
>JBBFMI010000381.1:0-538 GCA_037478635.1 Candidatus Geothermincolales bacterium
GGGGAACGCGTCGTATTCGGGCACGTGAGCTCCCCGGAGAGGGCGGGCATCCGCCTCCCCTCCACCCTTTACCTCCTCCAAATGGGGTCGTATCTTGAATTTTTCCTCGCTCCGCTTTAAGTGCTTAGCGTTCTAATGTTGTCGAGCATTCCAATGGGGTTGTTTTTTGACTTTTCGCTCGTTTTTTCTTGAAACGATAGTGCATTGGCTGTTGGCCGTGGAGCATGGCCCTAATGCCCTTAACATAATGTAAACGGCGCCCGACCGCATTGGTACCCGGGGAAAATGAATCTCTCTTCATGCAACCAAAGCAAGGAAAAAATCAAGATACGACCCCATAGGGGAGCAAGATACGACCCCATGGGGCGACCCTATAGGGGAGCAAAGCGAGGAAAAATTCAAGATACGACCCCGTTAGGGGACGACCCCGTTAGGGGATGAGGTGGGTGGTGCTGTTGGCGCCCACCGCGAGGGCGGACGCCCCCATGGGAGCAAGTCCATAGAGGTCGGCGTACGCATTCGCGAGGCGGGACCAGGT
>JBBFMI010000382.1:0-508 GCA_037478635.1 Candidatus Geothermincolales bacterium
GAGAGAAGTGATGCGGTTGCATACTGGGCGTATCCCGGTACCGCTTGGCTAAATGCCGCCCGGAACATGGCGGCTTGTACGTCGGTGACAACCGGACCCATATGCCCTCACCGCAAACATTACCGACACCGTTCCCTCAGATACAGCAAGTATTGTCATCATATACAATAAATAATTTAATGTCATCATGATTTAGTTGTATTAGTTATACTATAATCTACCGCAGGTAGGTGATGATGGGCATAACCCGTGGGGTGAGTGGAATTCTAACACAAACCTTATGAATGAACCAGATGAGGTTCGGCGCTTGGGGTCGTATCTTGACTTTTTCCTCGCTTTGCTTCCTCGCTTGGGGTCGTGTTTGGGGTCGTATCTTGAATTTTTCCTCGCTTTGTTTTTAATCGCCCACCGTAGCGCTATGGGGACGGTTTCACCTCATGTCTGAAGCAAGCCTCCGCCTCGGGGTCATTGGGTCAACACCGGCTCTGACCTGACAAGAGTCCGATCG
>JBBFMI010000383.1:0-503 GCA_037478635.1 Candidatus Geothermincolales bacterium
TTTGCTTTCCTTCTGGCCCGGCTTTCATGCTGGGTTCGGGTCATTTCAAAGGATACGTTGAAACTTTGAACGCAATAATCTAATCGGTTCATAGTATCTGGAGGCTTGAATGGCAAAAGAGCTCAATACGCGGCTCCTCAGGGTAAGCGGTGATGATGGAACCCAAGGCCAGGTGCTTCGTGCTCGGCATTGCGCGAGCATCTCTACCACTATCCGTGGGATTCGTTGTTTCCTGCTGTCCACAGGGACGGGTAATGACGCAGTGAAGGGTTGCAATGCTCTCCTTGGAGCAACGCTTTAACGGTGTTTCCTTACTTGTTCCTTCTCTGCCAACGGGTGCGCTTGAGGAGCTTCTTGTGCTTCTTCTTGCGCATCTTCTTGCGGCGCTTCTTGACCACCGAACTCAACTATCATCACCTCTTGGCTCGCTTTGCTGGAGCAATTCTCAACCATTATACAATATGCGCCGGGGAAAAGGGGAAGCGGCACCTGGCTTTTCCGCC